>NZ_JBKGHJ010000829.1:0-2289 GCF_046520365.1 Corallococcus sp. 4LFB | reverse complement strand
GCGCGTCCTCCAGGGCGTCCGGCCGCACGCGGAAGTGGTCGTCCACGTCCACCGGGGTGAGGCCGCCCTCGCCCCAGCCCATGATGCGGACCGCTCGGGCCAGGCAGTAGTGCGCGGAGCGCGGCACGAGCACCGTCAGGGGCGGCCCCGCGTGCGCGCCGCCGTTCCACGCGTCGTAGCCGGCCTTCGCCTGACGGGCGGCGAGCAGGGCGGTGAGGTTGCCCGCGCTGCCGCCGGAGGTGAGCACGCCCCGGGCGCCGGAGGGCAGTCCCAGCTTCGCGGCCATCCACGCGAGCACGTGGTGCTCCATCGCGGTGGCGACGGGGCCCATCTCGTACACGGCCATGCCGTTGTTGAGCAGCGACGACACGGCGTCGCACAGCGCGGAGAGCGGCACGGGCGCCGTCACCTGGTGGCCCACGTAGCGCGGGTGGTGCAGGTGGTGCGAGCCCTCCAGCACGCGCGCCATCAGCGCGGCGAAGGCCCCCGACAGCTCCGGGGCCGGCTCTGCTGGAAAGGCCGTGGCGAAGCGCTCCTGGTTCACCGCGGGCGGGGCCCAGGGGAGCACCGGCATGGCGCCCCCTCCGAGCGCGGTCTTCAGGTAGTCCGCGAGCTGATCCATCAGGGCGTGGGCGGTGGCCCGGAAGGCCTCCGGGTCGTAGGCGGCACGCAGCGGGGGAAAGACGGGGGGCGTCATGGCGGGCGCAAGCTAACGGGAGCGCCCGTTCCAGGCCTGGGGAAACTCGGGCGCTGCTCCCCTCTCCCTGGGGGGCCGGGCGGGCAGGGGCCCGGCTTGAGGCCGGGCGGCTCGCGGCGCCTCCGGGCCATCCCCACCTTTCCCCCGCACGGGAGGAGGCGACCGATGGCCTTCGACGACACGCCGTTCGAGCGGCGCTCCATCATTGGCGGCATGCGGGTCCGCTCGGCGGACGGGAAGATGCTGGGCTACGTGGCCTTCATCGGCCAGGAGCACCTCTATGTCCGGCGCTCGCCCTTCAACCGCCACTGGAAGGAGGTGCCCCTGTCCGCCGTGGGCCGGGTGCTCCCGGGCGCCGTGGTGCTGCGCGAGGGCACCGGCCCGCTGGTCCCCGCGGACAAACAGCATCACGGGGAAATCCTGTCGCTGACCCATCCGCTGGCGCTGGTGCCGGGCGCGTCGCACGTCTGACGGTCGTCCGGAGGCCGTCAGGCGGTGGACACTCGGGAGGGGCGCGGACCGCTGAAGTGTGATTGAACTTCGTGTCATGGCGACATCCCTCGAAGAGCTCTCCCAGCGGGTGTCCGCGGCGTTCGCGGACCGGGCGAAATTGAAGGACGCGGACACCGTGGCGGCGGTGCGCGAGACGCTGGCGCGGCTGGATGCCGGCGAGCTGCGCGTCGCGGAGAAGGGCCCGGAGGGCTGGCGGGTCAACGCCTGGGTGAAGGAGGCCATCCTCCTGTTCTTCGCCGTGTCGGAGATGCAGGTGATGGAGGTGGGCCCCTTCGAGTTCCACGACAAGGTGCCCCTGAAGAAGGGCCTGGAGGCGGCGGGCGTGCGCGTGGTGCCCCCGGGCACCGTGCGCTACGGCGCCTTCGTGGAGCGGGGCGCGGTGGTGATGCCCGGGTACGTGAACATCGGCGCGCGGGTGGGCGCGGGCACCATGGTGGACACCTGGGCCACCGTGGGGTCGTGCGCGCAGGTGGGCCGGCATGTCCACCTGTCGGGCGGCGTGGGCCTGGGCGGCGTGCTCGAGCCGCCTTCCGCGTCGCCGGTCATCATCGAGGACGGCGCCTTCCTGGGCAGCCGCTCCATCGTGGTGGAGGGCGTGGTGGTGGAGGAGGAGGCGGTGCTCGGCGCCAACGTGGTGCTGACCGCGTCCACGCAAATCATCGACGTCACCGGGCCCCAGGAGGTCATCCACAAGGGGCGCGTCCCGGCCCGGAGCGTGGTGATTCCGGGCATGCGGGAGAAGCAGTTCCCCGCCGGGAAGTACATGGTCCCGTGCGCGCTCATCATCGGGCAGCGCAAGGCGTCCACCGACCAGAAGACCAGCCTCAACGCGGCCCTGCGGGAGTTCGCCGTCCCGGTGTGAGCGGCGCGAAAATCCGCCGCTGGCGCGGACGCGTATAGATGTCACGGGACGTGATACGTCCGCTGTCCTTCCGGGAACCCATGGAACACCTCGACGACATCCTCCCCGAGTGGCTGCTCGGGACCCTGGAGCCGGCCCGGCGCGACGCCGCGGCCCGGCACCTGGACGGCTGCGCGCGCTGCCGGGCGGAGCTGGCCCGGCTGACGCCCGCGGTGGA
>NZ_JBKGHJ010000828.1:0-2294 GCF_046520365.1 Corallococcus sp. 4LFB | reverse complement strand
GCCTGCGTCGCCCACGCCGCATCGCGTCTCCGCGGCGCGCGGCGCTCGGCCAGGTTCGCGTCGGTGCTCGCCGCGCTCTTGCGCACCTGGGCCCGCAGCTCCTCCAGCTCCGCTTCGGACGACTGCTGGTGGCTCACGAGCGCGAACAGCACGCCGGCGATGGCGGCCGTGTTGATGAGGGCGAGGACGGTCTGGAGCCGGGAGGACATGGGGCGCTCGCGGGAGGCGGAAGAGAGGAGGAGGAACGGGCCGCGCGAAGGGGAGGAAAATGAAGCCTTCGCGCGACCCCTGCATCGGGACCGCGTCTTGCCGCCGGGCACGTCACCCGGCGCAAGTCAGGGGCCGTGCGTCAGTCGATGGTGAAGCCACCGATGACGCCGCCCGACTGCAGGCCGCAGCGGAAGACGAGGGCGAAGTCCTCCCACACGTAGCGGTCGCCCGTGTTGAGGGTCTGCCACGTCATGGGGCCGGCCACCGTGTACGTGGCCGTGCCCAGGTGCGCGCCGTTGCCCACGCCGTTGACCGTGGTCGTCTCGCACCAGCTGTTGTTGCCGTAGATCTGCACCGTCGTCGGGTGGTAGCCGGTCGCCCACATGGGCACCGTGGCGATGGCCAGCCGCGTCGTCGCACAGTCGTTGCGGAGGGCCGAGTAGCTCTGGACGTTGAAGCACGCCGCGTCGGACGCATAGGCCGCCTTGAACGCGGCGCCCGGGTAGTACTGCCACGCGGCCGCGGTCCCCGCGCTCAACGCCACCACGCCGAACGCGCACACCTTCGCCAACGTCTGGAAAGTCTTCATCGGATTGCTCCCTGGGATGCGGCGGTGATTGGGGCCGCCGGGCTCGCGAACGCGCGCGCCACACCGCCTGGGAGCAAGCGCCATGCCCTCGTCCGGGCTGGCGTGTTTTCAGTTGTTTGAGCGTCTTTTTGGCAATCCCTGTTGTCCCTGAAGCAACGGACGGGTGTTGCCTGTGTTGCCGCGGGGGCTACTCCACCAGCACGAGCCGCTGGGTGCGGCCGGCGTGGTAGCCCACCTTGCGTGCGATGCGGGCGGTGCTCTCGTCGCGCTCGTCGACGCGCAGGGCCAGCCGGGGCAGCGAGGACAGCAGGTGCCGCGAAATCTGGCCCAGGCACAGCGTGGCGTGGCCCTGGCGGCGGCGGGACGGGGGCGTGTACATGCCCTCCAGCTCCGCGCCGAACTGCGAGCGGCAGCCGATGTCCACCTTGAACACGAGCTCGCCCGTTTCCTCCAGCACGTAGGTGCGGCGCTGGCGCACGCGCTGGAGGACGCGGGCCTCGTAGTGGGTGGGGTCCTCCCCCAGCGGGTCGCGCTCCAGGATTTCGCGCACGTAGCCCTGGGCCAGGGGCAGCAGGCGGGGCACGTCCTCTTCGCGGGCCAGGCGCAGGGTGGGGTTGGTGAAGGGGCCCAGGTCGTCCGCGGAGACGCTGAACAGCCGCTGGGTGCGTGACAGGCGCGGCTTGCCTTCGCAGAGGCTTCGCACCAGCGCGTCCACGGCGGCCTTGTCCCCCACGGTGGCGCGCAGCTTGAGGCTGGGGGCGAGCGCGTCCGCGATGACGCCGGTGGCGCTGGCGTCGCTGGCGCTGGGCACCACGAGCCCGCCCTCGCCGCCCACGAAGACGGCCGCGGTGAGGACGCCGCTGTCGAAGCGGCCGTGGAAGGCGAAGGCCGCCTGGCGCTCCGGCGCCGCGATGCCGAACTCCTCCAGCAACCCCAGGAGGTAGAGGTTGTGGACGGGATCCTTCGCCAGGAGCGCGCGCAGGGCGTCCGTGTGGGAAGGCGCGAGCTGTTCGACGGTGACGGGCATGCGCGGGGGGACGAAGGGGGGCTGAACCTTACGCGCAACCCGACCTCACGGGCCAGCGTCCCCGGGCACGGTGAAACGGAACGGATGGAGCACCGTCGCGGACCCGCCCAGGTGGGGCGCCGGGAAGCGCGCGTCCAGGAGCGAGTCCAGCACGCACGCCTGCACCATGGGGTCCGGGATGGTGCTGGAGACGAGCACGCCCCGGTTCAGCTTCCCCTCGGAGCCCTCGCCCTCCACGGTGAAGCGCAGCTTCACTTCCTGTGCGCCCCGGTTGCGTTGTGCGGCGTCCTGGAAACATTGCTGCACGAGCGGAGTCACCGCCTGGAGGGCCAGGCGCAGGTCCTCCGCGTCGATGCGGCCGGAGGAGGCCTCCACCACCGGCTCCACCACCTCCACGCGGCGCGGGTCGGGGGCGTCCCAGGCCTCGCCGGGCGGGGGGGGCTGGGGAGGCTCGCGCACCGGCGCGGC
>NZ_JBKGHJ010000827.1:0-2277 GCF_046520365.1 Corallococcus sp. 4LFB | reverse complement strand
GGCGTGAAGCGCGGGCTGGCGCTGGCCGACGCGGTGGTGGCGGCCCGTCCCCGGTGGAGCCGGGCGCGCGAGGTGAGGGAAGGGTTGCTGTCGCTTCGCGCCGGACCGCGCGCCCCGTCAGCGGACCCCGCGGCCGACGCACCCGGGCCCTGAGCGGGGCCCGGGCGGAGCGGCGCTTGCGCTAGGTGCGGTCCTTCGGCGGGTCGCTCGTCACATCGATGCCGCCGTTCTTCCGGTCGAGCTCCAGCGGGCCGCGAGGGTCCCTGCTCCGGTCGCGCGTCCCGTCGTCGATGACCACGTCGAAGGGGTAGCTCCTCTTCATCGCCGTATCCCGGACCGTCAGCGGCGAGGTCAGCAGCGCGTTCTGTCCGCCGAGCTGGTAGGGGTACGCGTTCGGGCCCGGAACGGTGAGGCAGTTCCCGTCGGTGAACGTGACGGTGGCGGTGTAGGACGAAGGGTAGCTGCCCATGGAGAAGACCACCGTGTCTTCTTGCTTCACCTCCGCGCTGGGGTTGTAGCTGATGGGATCCGTGGAGAGGTCGACTGTGATGTTGGCCATAGGTCCGCACAGCATTGCAGCCCGTGGGCCAGGGCGCATGTCCTGAGCGCGCCCCTCGGATGTTTCACGGCTGCGACAGGAGCCGCGCCCCGGACGCGTCAATGGCGCGTCACGCCCGGGCGCTGACGTGTCCGGCGCCTACCGGCGGGCCTCTTCCGGCGGGTCGCTGGTCACGTCGATGCCGCCGTTCTTCCGGTCCCACTCGTGCCCCTTGCGGGCCTGGGACTCCAGGCCGCTGTTGAAGTCCACGTCAAAGGCGTAGAGCCCCTGCTCCGCCGTCAGGGACACGACGAGGGGCGCGGTCGACAGGGTGGGGCCGCCCAGCGTGTACGGCCCGGTCGTGGTGAGGCAGGTCCCGCTGGGGAACGACACGGTGGCGGTGGCGGTGAGCGCGTTGCCCAACGTGAAGACCACCGTGTCGCCGTGTTTCACCTCCGCGCTCGGGGTGTAGCTGACGGGGGTCGTGGAGACGTCGATGGTGAGGGTGTTGTTGGCCATGGTGCCGGTAGGCATTGCAGTCGCCGTACCAGCGCGCCGGCCCTAGCTGCCTTCCAATCCCAGCTCACGCACGCGGCGCTGGAGCGCGCGGCGGGACACCTCCAGCTTCTGCACCATGCGGTCCAGGTCGCCCTCGCACTCGTGGAAGCAGCGGGTGATCTCCTCCGGGCTCAGGTCCCGCGCGGTGCGCAAGAGCGAGCTCTTGTCGATGAGCACGTACACGGACGAGCGCGGGATGCCCAGCCAGTCCGCCGTGGCCTTCAGGTCCCACGCGCAGGCGCGCAGGGCCTCCAGCACCTCCTGCTCGCTCACGTCCGAAGGCTTGCGCCGCGCGGGCGCGCGAACCTCCGAGGGCGCGGGCGTGTCCTCCGGAGCAGGGGAGGGCGCCTGGGCCGTGAGGGGCTGGCCGGGGATGGGGAGCGCGCCTTCCTCCAGCGACTGCTCCAGCCGGGCATCCACGCGCAGCCCGGGCAGCCCCGCTCCGATGACGAGCTGCCGCGCGACGTTGCGCAGCTGGCGCACGTTGCCCGGCCACGCGGAGCGCACCAGCCGCGCGGCGAGCGACGCCGGCAGCCACGGCTCCACGCGCGCGTCCGAGGAGCTCAGCCGCCCCGCCTCGCCCGTGGACTCCAGCTCCTGGCGCGCGAAGTGGAGGAACAGCGGCGCGATGTCCTCGCGCCGCTCCCGCAGCGGCGGCACGGTGATTTCAAAGCCCGCCAGCCGGTGCAGCAGCGGGGCCTTGAAGTGGCCGTCGCGGATGCGCGCCTCCAGGTCCGCGTCCGTCGCGGTGACGAGCCGCACGTCCACGCGCACGGGGGCCTGCCCACCCACGGGGTAGACCTCCCCCGTCTCCAGCACGCGCAGGAGCGCCGCCTGGACCTCCGGGGGCGCCTCCGCCACCTCGTCCAGGAAGAGGGTGCCGCCGTGCGCGGCGCGGAAGAAGCCCTCCCGGTCGCGCGTGGCGCCGGTGAACGAGCCCCGCAGCGCGCCGAACAGCTCCGAGGCGATGAGGTCCTTGGACAGGGCGCCCAGGTTGACGCTGACGAAGGGGCCCGCGCGGCGCGGGCTCCGCTCATGGAGCGCCCTCGCCACCAGCTCCTTGCCCGTGCCCGTCTCGCCCCGCACCAGCACGGGGACCTGGAGGTCGGCCACGCGCAGCACGTCCTCGCGCACGCGGAGGATGCCCTCGCTGTCGCCCACCATCGCCAGCGCCGCCAGCT
>NZ_JBKGHJ010000826.1:0-2316 GCF_046520365.1 Corallococcus sp. 4LFB | reverse complement strand
CGCTCCGCGCGCCCGGAGCGCATCACCGCGCCAGGGGCCAGGGGACGCGGCGCCCGGCTCCAGGCCCACCTCGCCGGGACAGAAGGCGCCGTCTGCCTCCAGGCCCATGCGCGCCTCCAGCGAGGCCCGCGTGCCGGTCGCGTCGATGCGGTAGAGCAGCGCGAACGGGAGGTCCGCGGGGTTGGTGGCGAGCGCCTCCAGGGTCCGGGTGCACGCGTCCTGGACCCGGAGGCTCCCGCCCGTGCGCGAGGCCACCTCCTGCAGCGTCCGGAGGCGGCGCGCGTCCAGCACCTGGCTGGTGGTCTCCACCGCCGTGTCCAGCACGCCGTTGACGGCGCCGGACTCGTCGCGGACGGGGCTGTAGGAGAAGGTGAAGTAGGTCTCCTCGGAGAATCCGTGGCGCTCGAGGAAGAGGCGCTGGTTCTCCGCCAGGGTGGCGCGGCCCTCGCCGCGGACCTGCTCAATCAACGGGCCGATGTCGTCCCAGATCTCCGCCCAGACCTCACGCCCGGGGCGCCCCATGGCGAAGGGGTGCTTGCCGCCCAGCATGGGCCGGTAGGCGTCGTTGTAGAGCTTCACCAGCCGCGGGCCCCAGAACACCAGGATGGGGAAGCGCGAGTGGAGGCACGCACTGACGAGGGTGCGCAGGGACTGCGGCCAGGAGGACACCGGACCCAGCGGCGTCTTCGACCAGTCCATGGACCGCATCAGGGCGCCCATCTCACCGCCCCCGGCGAGCACCTCCCGGGCCGCGGGGTCGGTGTCGCCCGGCTCCGGCGGGGACGCGTCGCTCACGCCGCCATCGCCGGGCGTCCTGGGTCCGTGATTCATCCCTCATCCGTAACCAGGGCCCTGGATGAAGGCCAGGGTGCGACACCGGGAGGCCGGCCATTCCGGGGCCCGGCGGCCCGCCAGCGTTGACGGCGTAACGGTGCGGCGTGGCGCCTTCCCCCGGAAGTCCGGGCCGGGAAGGGCGCCACGTCACGGAGGCCGTCGAGGGGACTACTTGCCCGCGAAGACGTTCATCACGTCCTTGAGCAGCTTGATGGACTCGGCGTGCGGACGCTGGAAGGCGTTGCGGCCCATGATGGAGCCGAAGCCGCCGCCCTGGTGGATCTGCCGGATGTCCTCCATGAGGGCGCCCGTCTCCTTGGCCTCGCCGCCGGAGAAGATGACGATGCGCTTGCCGTTGAACGCGGAGCGCACCACCTCGCGCACGCGGTCCGCGAGCGTCTTGGTGGGGATGTTCGCCTTCTCGAAGGCCTTCTTCGCCTCCGCCTGCTCCAGGAAGTCCGAGGGCGGCTTCACCTTGATGACGTGCGCGCCCATCTGCGCGCTGATCTGCGCCGCGTACGCCACCACGTCGATGGCCGTCTCACCCTCCTTGGACAGCGCGCCGCGCGGGTAGGCCCACAGCACCGTGGGCAGGCCGTAGGACTTGGCCTCCGCGATGATGTCGCGCAGGTCCTCGTACTGCTCGTTGCGGGCCGCGGAGCCCGGGTAGATGGTGTAGCCCACCGCCGCGCAGCCCAGGCGCACCGCGTCCTTCACGGACGACGTCACCGCGGACATGGGCGCGGCCGTCTTGGCCAGCGAGTCGGAGTTGTTCACCTTCAGGATGAGGGGAATCTCACCGGCCAGCTTGCCCGCGATGGCCTCCAGGAAGCCCAGCGGCGCCGCGTACGCGTTGCAGCCGGACTCGATGGCCAGCTGCGCGTGGTAGTCCGGATCATACCCGGCGGGGTTCGGACCGAAGGAGCGCGCGGGGCCGTGCTCGAAGCCCTGATCCACCGGGAGGATGACCAGCTTGCCCGTGCCGGCGAGCGTGCCGTGGTTGAGCAGGCGCGCCAGGTTCGTCAGCGTGCCGGGGTTGTCGGAGGGGTACCAGGAGAGGATCTGCTTGACGCGGTCGGTGTAGGCCATGGGTTTTCCTTGAGGAAAGGCGTCGAAACCGGCGCGGGATTCTGCGGTCCTTGCGCGCGCCGACCAAGCTTTGTCTGTACCGAATGTCCGCGACTGTCACGCCCTCCACGCGCCTCGCCGCGCGAGCCGACTGGATGGAAGCCGACATCCGGCCGGCCCCAAGGGTGCACAGAAATGCTGCACCGTCGCGGGCTTCCGGATATGCCCGGCCGCACACGAGGCGGACCACAGCATGGGCAGAGAAGTCAGCAGGGTCTTCGCAGTGGCAATGATGCTCACCGGTGGCGTGTCGGGCGCGCAGATCTCGCCCACGACGGCCCCTCGAACGCTCCGGGAACGGGCGCGCCGGGGACCGCGTCCCCCTCGCCCGGCAGCCTGTCTCCGGCCACCGTG
>NZ_JBKGHJ010000825.1:0-2318 GCF_046520365.1 Corallococcus sp. 4LFB | reverse complement strand
GGCAGCAGCGCTCCAGCGGCGAGCCGGCCAGCTCCTGGCGCGACGCCAGCCGGCGGCCCGCGTCGTCCAGCGCGTCCACCGTGGCGAAGCACAGCTCGAAGAGGTCCGGCGTGGGCGTGCGCCCGTGGATGAGCGGCTCCAGCACCTCCTCCATGCGGTGGCAGGCGTTCTCCACCATGGCGGCGCTGGCCGCGCGCGACGCGCCCTTCACGCTGTGCAGCGTGCGCAGCAGGCCGGGGATGAGCTCCTTCGCGCGCGCCGGCGCCTGCTCCAGCGCGAGCAGGTCCCGGTTGAGGGACACGACGTGCCCCTCCAGCTCCTCCAGGAACGAGTCCAGCAGTGCCTGCGCCAGCCTGTCGCGATCCATGGGTTAGCGCCCGAACTCCCCGAGCAGCCCCTTGAGCTTCTGGCCCATGGCGTTGATGTCCTGCATCGCGCGCTCCGTCTGCCGCGACGAGATGAGGCCCTGCTGCGTGGCCTGGTTCACGTCGTGCATCGCCTGGCGGATCTGCCCGATGCCGGTGGCCTGCTGGTTGGCGGACGCGGCGATCTGCGCGGCCGTGAGCGACGCCTGCGTGAGCAGGTCCGCCAGCTGCTGGATGGTGGTGCCCGCCTCCGTGACGACGCGCGTGGCGGCGGACACGCTCTTGGTGCCCTCCTCCGTGGTCATCACCGCGCCGTGGGTGGCCTTCTGAATCTGGCCCAGAATCTGGCGCACCTGCGCGGTGGCCTTCTTGGACTGGTCCGCCAGGGCCTTCACCTCGGAGGCGACGACGGCGAAGCCGCGGCCGTGCTCACCCGCGCGGCTCGCCTCGATGGAGGCGTTGAGCGCGAGCATGTGCGTCTGCTCGGAGATGTCGTTGACGGTGGTGATGATGTCGCCAATGGCCTGGGCCTGCTCGGCCAGGGCGAGGATGCGCGACGCGATGGACTCCACCTGGTCGCGCACGGCGCCCATGGAGGAGACGGCCTCCTCCACGGCGCGGCGGCCGGAGCGGCCCACCTCCTCGGAGTGCCGGGCGGACTCGCTCACCGCGCGCGCGCGGCCGGCGGCCTCCTCCGACGTCTTGGTGATCTCCTCGATGGTGCTCACCGTCTCCGTGACGGCGGTGCCCTGCTCCTGGGCGCCGGCCACCTGCTCGGTGGTGCTGGCGAGGATTTCGGAGGACGCGCCGGCCAGCTGGTTGACGAACTCCGCCACGGTCTTGAGCGTGTGCTCGCGCTGCTCGGCCTGCTTCGCCAGCTGCACCTCCGCCTGCTGGCGCGCTCCGCCATGTCGTTGAAGGCGCCGGCCAGGTCGGCCATCTCGTCCTTGCCGCGCACGTTGATGCGGTGGGTGAGGTCGCCCTTGCCCAGCTGCTCCGCGCCGAAGGTGAGCTTGCGCAGGGGGTCGGTGATGCCGCGGGTGATGACGAAGCTGCCCACGCCCACGATGGCCAGGCCCAGCAGGGTGCCCAGCGCCAGCACCCAGAGGCTGCGCTGCGCGGCCTGGGTGGCGGCGTCGGAGTAGAGCTTCCAGCGCTCCTCCTCCGTGTCGCGCATCTCGTAGATGATCTCCCGGATGCTCTCCATCTCCTTCTGGCCGCGGTCGGTCTTCACGATGGCCTGGGCCGCCTCGAAGCCCTGCTCACGGCGGACGCGGATGGTGTTCGTCAGCTCGTCCAGCTTGTTCACGACCAGGGGCTCCAGCTTCGCGAAGCGCGTGCGCTGGTCCGGGTAGCGGGCCATCGCCGGGCGCAGGGCGTCCAGGTCCGTGCGCAGCTCGGCCACGGCGTTCTGGTACGGGCGCAGGTAGGTCTCTTCGCCGGTGAGGATGAAGCCGCGCTGGCCGGTCTCCGCGTCCACGACGAGCGCGCGCACCTCGCGCAGCAGCTTGTAGTTGTTGTGGGCCTCCAGCAGGCCCTCGGTGGTGGTGGTGAGCTGCTGGGCGCCCTGGAAGGCCACGCTGGCGATGATCAGCAGCACCAGCAGGGACAGCCCGAAGCCCAGCGCGATGCGATTCCCGATGCTCATGCGACTCCTTCTTCGGACAGCTCGAACACGAGACGCTCGTCCGCGAGGAGGGCCTCTCCCTTCAGGACGAGCGTGCCGTCGGGGCTGACGCCGGACACCAGCGCGCCCGCTTCCTCTTCCAGGGAGGGGGGCGCGGGCAACAGCTCCGTGCCCGTCAGCACCGCCACCTCCATCACCTCATCCGTGCGCAGGCCCAGCTCCGCGCGGGCCGCGCCCACCACCAGCACGGGGCCGGTGCCCTGCGGCGCGGGCCGGCCGAACAGGGGCGCCAGCTCCACCACGGGCAGCACCTCCCCGCGCAGCAG
>NZ_JBKGHJ010000824.1:0-2332 GCF_046520365.1 Corallococcus sp. 4LFB | reverse complement strand
CGGGAGTCCCCCACGCGCGCGGCATGCCGCCACGCGGTGGCCACCGGCAGCGCCAGCATGATGCCCAGCGCGCCGCACGCCAGCGCGTAGCGCAGGTTCGCCGAGCGCCGGCCCACCCACCGGAGCGCCAGCGCCAGGGCCACCGCCACGAGCGCGCCCTGCCACAGCAGGTGCACGAGCGCCCAACCCACCGCTTCCAGGATGAGACCGTTCATGACTCCGACTCCTTCTCGAGCGAATCCAGCAACTGGCGCAGCTCCGCCAACTCCTCGGGGGACGTCTTCTTGGTGGACAGGGCCTGCAGGGCGAGCCGCGCAGGGGAGCCGCCGAACACGCGGTCCACCAGGTCGGTGACCAGCTGCTGCTGGGTGCTCTCCCGGGGGAGCCGGGCGCTGTAGACGTGCGCGCGCTGGGACTCGTCGCGCGTCACCAGCCCCTTCTCCGTCATGATCTGCATCGTCTTCAGCACGGTGGTGTAGCCGCTCCCGTCCTGGAGCGTCGTGTGGACCTCGCGCACGGTGCGCGCGCCCCGGTCCCACAGCACCCGCAGGATGGCCAGCTCGGCATCCGTGGGTCGCGGCAGCTTTCCTCGGCTCATGGCTTCCTCTCTCCTCACCGCTTCCTACGCCTAGTTATACGAACGATTTCGTAGGTGTCAACGAAGCCTTTCGTAGTTCCCGGGCAAGGAGCCCCGTGGGGAGGGATGGGCGTCGGGCGCGGGGATGCCCCCGGGGGCGGTTGCCTTGAAAGGCCACGGGCGCTGCACACCCTGGATGGCAGGGGGCGCGCGATGATTGAAGCGGTGAAGCTCTGGAACGAGCCGAACAACAAGTCCCACTGGGACCTCGAGCTCGACAAGGACTGGCTCATCTATTCGCGGATGGTGCGGCTGGCGGGGGCGGCGGTCCGCGCGGAGCACCCGAAGCTGCCCCGGGTGCTGGGGGGCATGTCGCCCATCGACACGGGCTTCCTGGAGCGCCTGGAGCGGCAGGGGGCGCTGGACGGGGTGGACGTGGTGGCGGTGCATGGCTTCCCGCTGGACTGGAACCACTGGCCCATCGACGAGTGGCCCCGGCGCATCGCGGAGGTGCGCGCGGTGTCCCGCCATCCGGTGTGGGTCACGGAGGTGGGCGTGTCCTCCTTCGGCGCGGAGGAGGTGCAGGAGTTCGGCCTGCGGCGCACCGCGGAGCTGCTGCTGGGCCGGGTGGAGCGGATCCACTGGTACAGCCTCTATGACCTGCCCAGCGCATGGCCCGCCACGACGCGCCACCGCGAGGCGGAGGGGTCGTCGTACTACCGGCACTTCCACATGGGGCTGTTGCGCGAGGACGGCACGCCCAAGCGCGCGCTGCGCCACTTCGCGGACTACACGCCGGAGCTGGGCATCTGCCAGTGGTTCCACTTCGAGGACCCGCGGCTGGACGACGCGGTGGCATGGTTGAAGAAGCTGGGGGTGCGCCACGTGCGCACGGGGCTCAGCTGGGCGGACAGCCTGCGGCCGGGCGCGGAGGCGTGGTTCGACCGGCAGATGCGCGCGCTGGAGGACTTCGACGTGACGCTCACGTACTGCTTCACGCCGGAGTCGTGCGGGATGGCCGCGCACCACACCAGCCCGCCGAACCACGTGGAGGAGTACGCGGACTTCTGCGCGCGGATGACGCGGCGCTACGCCAGGTAGTCCGCCAGAAGTTCGAGACGTGCCTCCAGCACCTCGTCCTGCCCGGTGTCTGGCGAGGGAATGCCGGGGCCACCCGTCTCAACGCAGGGGGACGTCACCCGCGCATCGTCCTGCCCGGTGTCTGGCGCGGGAATGCCGGGGCCACCCGTCTCAACGCAGGGAGGTGTCTCCAATGCACCGCCCCGGGCGTCAGAGGCTGCCAGGGCGTCGAACTCACGCGGCTCAACGCAGGCGTGGGTTTCAAGCGCATCATCCGGCCCGGAGGCTGACGCGGGGACGCCGGGTCCCCACGTCTCACTGCAGGGGATTCCCGCGGGCGCATCGTCTTGCGCGGTGGTTGACGCCTGAGCGCCGACGAGGCCCTCCTGAGCGTGAGGCGCCTCGGGGGACGCATGCTCCTGAGGGCAGGGGGCAAAATCGTTCAGCATGCGCTCGTCGCACGCCTTCAGGAATACCGGCAGCTGATGCTGGAGCGCCTGCACGTTGCGCTCGCTCAGAGCGTGCATCGCGCAGATGGCCCATTCGCGCAGCGACTCACCGCCCAGGAAGGGCAGCAGCCGGGGAGCAATGCCCCTGAAGGCCCGCTGAAGCGATTGGATGAGGAGCAGGTGCCCGGGACGTGCAGCCGTCTGGGCCGCCAGCCGCAGCAACTCG
>NZ_JBKGHJ010000823.1:0-2339 GCF_046520365.1 Corallococcus sp. 4LFB | reverse complement strand
CGCGCCCGAAGCCGGGCCCACCGTGCGCATCACCAACATGCGCAAGCCGGAGCCCGTGGCTCCGCCCGGACCTCCGCCGCTCGGCGACGAGGACGTGGACGAGCGCATGTTCCCGGAAGAGGGCTCCGCCGAAGGCTGTGCGTCCGGCGAGTGCCTCCCCGTCGCGGAAGCCGCCCCCTCGGAACCGGAGCCCCCGGAGCCCGAACCGCCGCCCGCGATGGCGCCCGTCGCCACCAGCCGCGACAACCCCCAGCGCTCCCTTCCCGAGCGCTGGCGCGCCGCCGTGGAGACCGTGAAGGCCGCGTCCGTGCGCCACGGCACGGCGCTCGCCAACGGCCGCCTCCAGTCCATGAAGGCGGGCGAAATCGTCCTGGGCTATCCGCCCTCCGCCGCCTTCCACAAGGCCGCCGTGACGGCCCCCGCGGGCAAGGCCGCCGTGGACGCGGCGCTGGCCTCGCACTTCGGCCGGGTCGTGAAGCTCACCATCATGGACGTGCCCAGACCCAGGACGTCCTCCCGGGCGGCATGGGGCTGAGCCTCTCCGAGCAGGACACCCAGAGCCGCGCCACCCATGAGAAGAGCACCGAGGGCAAGGTGCGCTCCCACGCGGCCGTGCGCTCCATCCTCAAGATGCTGGGCGGCGAAATCGAGCACATCCAGGTCTACGAGCCCGAGCGGCCACCGGCCAACCTCCCGGACGTCCCCGCCGCTCCTGACGACTGACAACGCCGCCCGGCCCCGCTAGGGTGCGCGGCAACGTCCCTGCTCCGAGCGGCGCCATGACGGCGCGCGCTCCCACGGCCGGGGACCGAGGAAGCACATGCCCGGCATCGACCTGAACTACTTCATCCGGCAGGCGAACAAGCTCACCGAGAAGATCGAGGAGCGGAAGAAGCAGCTGGCGGAAGAGACCGTCGAGGCGAAGTCCGGCGAGGGCCTCGTGACGGTCGTCGCCAACTGCGTGCAGGAGATCCGCAGCATCAAGATCGACAAGAGCGCCATCGACCCCAACGACCCCGGGATGCTCGAGGACCTCATCACCGCCGCCGTGAACGCTGCCCTGGCGAACAGCCGTCAGCACATGAACGCGGAGCTGGCGAAGATCTCCGGCGGCGTGAAGATCCCCGGCATTAATTAAAGACGGATGACCCCCGATCCGCTGAACCGCCTGGTCGCCCAGCTCGCGAAGCTGCCGGGCATTGGTGAGAAGACCGCCCAGCGCCTCGCGTTCCACATCCTGCGGGCGCCGGGCGAGTTCGCCGTGGACCTCTCGCAGGCCATCCGCGAGGTGAAGGAGAAGGTGCACCTGTGCGTGCGCTGCTTCTCCCTCACCGACTCGGAGCTGTGTGGCTTCTGCCGCGACCACCGCCGCGACGAGCGCGCCCTGTGCGTCGTGGAGACGTACTCGGACCTGATGGCGCTGGAGCGCACCCGCGAGTTCAAGGGCCGCTACCACGTGCTGCACGGCGTGCTGTCCCCGCTGGAAGGCGTGGGCCCGGAGCAGCTGCGCATCAAGGAGCTGCTGGAGCGCCTCAACGACAGCCGGGTGGAGGAGATCATCCTCGCCACCAACCCGGACATCGAGGGCGAGGCCACCGCGCTCTACCTCACGCGCCTGCTCAAGCCGCTGGGCCTGCGGGTGACGCGCATCGCCCAGGGCCTGCCCATGGGCGGCGACCTGGAGTTCGCGGACCAGGCCACGCTCGCCAAGGCGCTGTCCGCCGCCGCGACCTGTGACGGCGATGCTGCGTCCCGCGCGCTGAACGCGGGACGGCACGCGTCACCCGCGCTACTGCGTCACCTTCCACGAGAACGGCATCAGCACGGTGACTTCCTGGTCGCGGTGCGCCGGGAAGCGCAGGCCCTGGGCCTGCGTCTCCAGGCAGCGGCCCACCGCCGTGGACGCCAGCGGCCCGCGCGTGCCCGCGCGCACCTTGCCGGAGGACACGATGGTGAGCTGCACCTGCACCTCGCCCGCGGCCGACGGCAGGTCGGACTTGTAGCGCTCGAAGCAGCCGGTGATTTTCGAGCGGCCGTTGGACACCACGCGCTGGATGTCCTCGATGCCCAGCGACACGCGCTCCTTCACCGCCGGCTTCGTCACCGGCTTGCGAGGGGGCGTCTCCTCCGTCCCCTCGTCCACGTGGGGCGAATCCGTCACGGACGCCGCCACCGCGTCACCGCCCGGAACGCTCCCGGGCGGAGTCCCTTCGGGCCCCTGCCCCTGCGGGCCCACCGCGACCTGCATTCCTGGCTGCGGCGAGCCCTGAGCCGCTGCCGGCGGAGTCCCGTTGGCCGCCACGGGCGCGACGGCCGGCGGCGGCTGGACCGGAGGCGTG
>NZ_JBKGHJ010000822.1:0-2344 GCF_046520365.1 Corallococcus sp. 4LFB | reverse complement strand
CCGCAGCAGCGCGCGGACGCGCAGGGCCTCGACCTGGAGGGCGGGCTCGTCGCCGAGCGGAACGTCGAAGAGCGACTGGGGCGACACGCCGACGTCGAGCGTCCCGTCGATGAGCGCCTGGATCCGGGCCCAGCGCGGATCCACGGCGGCGTCCGGGGCCGTGGGAGCGCCGCCGGGGACGACTGCCCCTTCCGTCCCCGCGTCCGGCGCCAGCGCCCAGGAGGTGGAGGCGAGCAGGACGAGCATGGCCGAGAGGGCGCGCCATGGCTGAATCAACGACCTCATGGCCCGCCACACTGACATGGGGTCCAGGGGACGGCAACGAAGGCGGGCGCCCGGGCACGGCGGGGGCTGGACGTGCCCGGAGCGCGTCACGCGCCGGTCATCGCCAGACGCGCACCCAGTCAATCGACAGGACGTGGTTGGCGAGCGCCGCGTCCGTCGTCTTCCCGGCGCCGCGCAGGGCGTCGGCCTGTCCGTCCGTCACCAGCATGCTCAAGATGAGGTCGCCCGGCCTGGACCCGGAGAAGTCGCCTGTCGACACGGCGGGCCCGCCATCGACGGTGACGGAGTAACCCGAGCCGGTCCAGGTCCCACGGACCACGTGGTACTCGTCCCACCACGCCTCGTTCGAGGCATCCGACTTGCCCTCCCAGAGCTTGCTCCGGGTGGGGTAGTTGGTGAACGCATTATGGTCAACCGCACCGAAGGGGTGCGAGGCATTGCGGCGCCAGCCGTCACCCATGCTCTCGAACACGTCGAACTCGTGATCGCCGGGCTCGTCGTAATAGGACTGGTACCACACGGAGCTCTGCGAGTTGCCCGGGCGCTGGAACCTGACCCGGGCTTCGATGTGTCCGTACACGAACGGGAGGGACGTGCCCAGGTGGCCGCTCATGAACTTCGTCGTGCCGTCCACCTGCTCGGTCTTGATCCCCAGGCGCAGGACGTTGGTCGCGCCCGCGTCGCTCCCCAGCTCCACGGCGCTCCAGTCGCCGCGGTTCTGCGTCCGAGGATTGTTCGTCCCGCCAGGGAGCTGATAGGTGCCCTGCCGGATGGCCCATCGGCTGTTCATCAGGTCGGCCTTGGTGGCGTAGCTGAAGTCGTCGAACATCAGCATCTTCCGCACGACGATCGCCTTCAGCTCCTGGTTCGGCGGCGCGTCGCCGTCCTGGCCGTAGCCGACCTGCAGGTGCGTCGCGGTGCCGTAGGTGTGCTTCGCGCTGAACACGCGGTACTGGGTGACCGCCGTGGGCGACACGGTGAAGCCGAAGACGCCGCTGGCGTTCGTGGTCGTCGACCCGACGAAGGCGCCGTCCTTCTCGTAGAGGTTCACCTGCCGTCCCGCGACCGCGGGGATGATGGTCCCGGTGATCACCCCCTCACCCGTGACAGGGGAGGTGTAGATGGGTGAGCCCCACGTCTCGTTCCCGGCGGGGCCCGAGATGCTGCTCGGGATGTCCGAGGTGACCGTGAGCGCGCCCGTCGTCGTGTTGGCGTAGAGGTAGTTGCCGTTCTGCTGGTTGGCGCTGAAGAACCTGAAGCGCGTGGTGCCGCTGACCGACGTCACGAAGCTGAACCGTCCGTTGCCGTCCGTGTGCGTGCCGGCCTTCCAGGTCCCACCGGATCCGTCAGCGGCCACGCCGTCGAGGAGGCTGACCGTCCGCCCGGCGGCCGCGGGCCAGACACGGCCTGACAGCGTGACCACCCCGACGATGTCGGTCCGCCCCGGAGCGCTGACCTCCGAGAAGCTGCTCGCCACCGTCACCACGTCGGGCGGTGACACCACGAACGGCGCCGTGGCCTCGGCCGCATAGGTGTCTTTGCCGTTGAGCTGCTTGGCGCTGAAGAACTTGAACCGCGTCGCGGAGTAGACGCTGGTCACGAACGAGAACCGACCGTTCGCGTCCGTGTTGGCCGTGGTGAGCCAGCTCCCGCCGGACCCGTCGGGCGCGACGCCGGTGTACAGGCTCACGGCACGGCCAGCCGTCGCCCGCCAGATTCGACCGGACAGGACGACCTGGTTGTTCAGGTCAGCCTTGGCCGGGAGGCTGAGCTCCGAGTACGTGCTGGCGTACGTCGCCGCCTGCGCGGGCGTGACCCCGGCCACGAGCCCGACGACTGTCGCCAAGGCGACGAAAAGCGCTCTGGATTTCATGTTTCCCCTCAACAATGCCGCATGACGGGGGACACCGCCGCGGCCCGGCAGGAATAGCAGGGATGGCAGTGAAATCACGAAAAGTCATTCTAGACCAGCGGGGGTGATGGACCGGCCCCGGCCGCGGGTCGGCCGCGGTCACCGAGGCGAGGCGTGCCCCGGCGCGGCGCCTGGCGGGGACGCCGC
>NZ_JBKGHJ010000821.1:0-2365 GCF_046520365.1 Corallococcus sp. 4LFB | reverse complement strand
GGCCGCGGCGGGCACCGAAGCGGCGGCCCCGCCAGCCGTGGAACCGGCGGCCCCCGTCGAGCCTCCGCCCCCCGCCACCGTGGAGGTCCGCTTCGAGGCCCCGGTGCGCACCGTGCTTGGCCGGCCGGGGGGCGGGAAGCTGCCCATCAACCAGGTGGTCGCCCTGGCTCCCGGCCCGCTCCGCGTCCAGTACACCTGCCCGGGAAAGCGTGCACCTCGGGGTATTGAGACCTACAACGTCCGACCTGTAACCGGGGAACTCCAGACGCTCCGGGTCCCATGCCGCAGGCGACGCTAATTGGCACGGCGACTTACGCGTATGCGGCATCCGCACCCCCCGGAGGACACGTAGGACCGGGTAAGCTTGAGTGCCCTTAAGTCGTTGGAATTCCTTGGTTTTCCACCGAGCGGGCGCGTTTACACATGTCAGAGGGGTCCGTAGACTCCGGCCCCTCTATGGCTCGCGCGAAGAAGCGGAAGAACATCACACGACAGAGGACCTACCCCGCGGGGAGGGTGGCCCGGCAGCTCCCGGTCGCCCCGGAGCCCAACCGACTGGTGAAGGTGTGGCGGCGCGTGTTGGAGCGTCGGCTGCGCACCCGGCTGCGGGGGAAGGTGGCGGTGGAGATCCACGACAACACCCACACGATGCTGACGTTCCAACGTCAGCGCGCGCTGTGGCGGCTGCGGCTGCACCACATGTTCCTGGCCGCGCCGGACGACGTGCTGCAGGCGCTCGCCAGCTTCGTGCGCAAGGGGGACGCGGACGCCAGCGCGCTCTTGGACCGCTACATCGAGCGCAACCGCATCTTCATCCGCCGGCTGTCCCCGGCGCAGATGCGCAAGCGGCTGCGGCTGTCGCCGGTGGGGCGCTACCACGACCTGGGGCGCATCTATGAGCGGCTCAACGAGCGCTACTTCCAGAGCCGCATCGACGCGGCCATCACCTACGGGCCGGCGCCCCGGGTGAAGGGGCCTCGCAAGAGCATCAAGATGGGCTCGTACTCGGCGGACTCGAAGGTCATCCGCATCCACCCGGCGTTGGACCAGCCGCTGGTGCCCCGGTACTTCGTGGAGTGGATCGTCTTCCACGAGATGCTGCACCACGTCTACCGCGCCCGCCGGGGCGAGGACGGCCGGCGCTGCATCCACCCGCCGGAGTTGATGGAGCACGAGAAGCGCTTCCACGACTACCAGCGCGCGCTCGCCTGGGAGCGGGAGAACCTGGACCTGCTCCTGTGCGCCCGCACGGAGCAGCTCTGATGCGGACGGGCCCGCTCCCGGCGCGCCCGTGAGGCGTCCGGGACGCGGGCGCTCTGACGTGCCTGGACGCGTCAGGGCAGGATGAGGCCGCCGGGGCTGCGACGCTCGTGCGTGGGCGCGCCGGGGGCTCACCGGGGGCCGGACCTCCCTGCTCGGCCTGGGCCTGCGCGCCCGCCGCGGCCAGGACCACGACCTTGGCGAAGAGGGTCTCCGCGAAGCGGGAGAAGGGCTCGTCGAGCCCGTGGAAGAGGCGCCGGGCCTCGCCCCTCGCGATGTCCGCCTGGAGGGCCCGCCCGGTCGCGTCGAAGAAGGCCGCCATGCGCCACAGGCGGCGCGCGTAGCGCTGGCGCACCTCCGGGGTGAAGAAGGCCCGCGCCGCCTCCAGCACGCGCTGCCGCACCTGCTCCTGGCGCTGCGCTCCGCTCAGCGCCAGGGGGCTCGAGGCCAGCGCCTGCACCTGCTCCATCAATCCCCGCACCTCCGCGTCGGGCGGCATCCACTCCGCGATCTCCGGCGTCGCGTGGAGCTGGTCGCCCTCCAGGGCATGGCGCACGTCGTCGGGCTCGGGGGCGGGGAGGGGCTCGGGCTCGTGGACGGGCTGCACGCCGTGGTGGCGCAGCGCGGCCTCCAGGTCCGGCGGGAAGGGCGTGCGGGTGCGCAGGTTGAGCGCCGCGGCCTCCGCGAGCAGCCGGGCTCCCTCCTCGCGGGTGACCTCCATGCCGAAGCCGTTCTGAAGGCCGTGCTTGAGGATGCGGCGGAGGTCTCCCCGGCTCTGCTCGGTGCGGGTGAGCTCCAGCACGCCCTGTTCGTCCGACGCGATGGCCTGGAGCAGCTCCACGCCGCCGCGCACCACGCGCGTGAGCAGCAGGCCGTACTGCCCCGTCGAGGACACCAGCGTCACCAGCGTGGGCAGCGCCTCCGGCGCCGCGGGGGCGGGCGCCGCCTTCGGAGCCTCCGGCGGGGTGACGCCGCGCGAGCGCAGCCGGTAGAGCGCCTTCTTCGCGGCCTTGGCCAGGGGCTTCACCGAGGAGGCGGACAGGGCCTCCGGCAGCGCCACCTGGCCCGCCAGCACCGGCGGCCTCCAGCACGCGCCCGCCAGGCC
>NZ_JBKGHJ010000820.1:0-2367 GCF_046520365.1 Corallococcus sp. 4LFB | reverse complement strand
GCGACGTGCGCACCTTCGGGCGTGACGGGCCACGGGCAGGTCCAGCACCCGGGGCGCGTCCTGGAGCTGTCCGCGCCACCAGGAGAGCTGCGCCTCCCGCACCTCCCCCTGGAGCCAGCCGCGCTGCCACACGGCGTGGTCGGCGTACTGCACGGTGAGCTCCGGCAGCCCGGATGCGGTGCCGTGAGCGACGCGCCGTACAGCGCCCCCAGCTCCCGGACGAGCACGCCCAGCGACCAGCCGTCCGCGACGATGTGGTGCATCACCAGCACGAGCACGTGCCGGTCGTCGCGCAGGGCCAGCAGCGACATGCGCACCGGCGGTCCTTCGACGAGGTCGAAGGGCCGCGAGGCCTCCTCGCGCGCCCACTCACGCGCCCGGGCGTCAAGCGCCTCCGGGGCAACGTCGCGCAGGTCGACGTGCGTCAGCGCGCGTGCGGGCGGCCGCGCGACGCGCTGGACCGCTCCGTCCGGCGTCTCATGGAAGGTCGTGCGCAGCACCTCGTGGCGCCGGAGGATCTCCCCCAGGGAGCGCTCCAGGGCCTCCGTGTCCAGCGCCCCGTCCAGCCACAGCATCGCGGGCACGTTGTAGAGCGCGTTGCCAGGCTCCAGCCGGTCGAGGAACCACAGGCGCTGCTGCGCGAACGACAGCGGCAGCGGCTGGTCCCGGGGCACCGGGACGACAGGAGGCCGCACGGCCTCCGCGCCGGTGCGGGACAGCGCCTCCAGCCTCCGTGCGAGCGCGCCCAGCTTCGGCGTCTCGAACAGCGCGCGCAGGGGCAGGTCCACCTGGAAGACCGAACGGATGCGGGACACCGCCCGCGTGGCCAGCAGCGAGTGGCCACCGCGCTCGAAGAAGTCATCACCGGGGCCGACGTCACCCACGCCCAGCACCTGCGCCCACACGGAGGCGAGCAGCGCCTCGTAGGGCGTGCCCGGCGCGGAAGGCTCCGCCCGCGCGAACCCGACCGGCTCCGGCAGCGCGCGGCGGTCCACCTTGCCGTTGGCGTTGAGCGGCAGGGCGTCCAGCACGACCACCGCGGACGGCACCAGGTACGACGGCAGCCGCTCCTCCAGGAAGGACCTGAGGAGGTCGGGCCCCAGCTGGCTGCCGGGCGCGAGCACCCCATAGGCCACGAGCCGCCGCTCTCCCCCGCCCGCCTCGCGCGCGACCACCACCGCCTCGGCGATGGCCGGGTGCTGCTTGAGCACCGCTTCCACCTCACCGGGCTCCACGCGGAAGCCACGCACCTTGAGCTGGTCGTCCTCGCGGCCCAGGAACACGATGGCGCCGTCGAGCCCCAGCCGCGCGCGGTCGCCCGTGCGGTACATGCGCTCGCCGGGCGTCTTCGCGAACGGCGACGGGATGAAGCGCTCCGCGGTGAGCTCCGGCCGGCCCAGGTAGCCCCGGCCCACCGTGCCGCCCGCGATGTAGAGCCCGCCGGCCACGCCCGGAGGCACCGGGCGCAGGCCCGCGTCCAGGACGTAGGCGCGCACCTCCGGCAGGGGCCGGCCCAGCGGCACGACGACGGGGCGCTCCTCGCGCGCCATCGCGGAGGCCGGCAGCGTGAGCACGCCCACGGTGGTCTCCGTGGGGCCGTAGTGGTTGAACACCGCGCAGCCCGGCACGAGCGAGCGCACCTGATCCACGAGCGCCCAGTCGGCCGACTCGCCGCCCATCACCAGCCAGCGGCGCGGCAACAGCCGCTCCGGGGACTCCGATGCCAGCAGGGCCCGCAGGTGCGAAGGGACGATCTTCAGTCCCTCCACGCCATGCCGGGCGAAGTACGCGCCCAGCGCCGCCGGGTCGGACGCCGTCTCGGTGTCCACCAGGTGCACGGTGCCGCCCTGGGCCAGCGTCGGGAAGAGCGCGGTGTGTCCCAGGTCCGCCGCCAGCGTGGAGACGGACGCGAAGGACGCGCCCCGCGCCAGGTCCAGGCGCCGCACGAGCCCGCGCACGTAGCGCACGATCTGGCGGTGCTCGATGCCCACGCTCCGGGGCCGGCCGGTGGAGCCCGACGTGAAGATGACGTAGGCCAGGTTCGACGGCACGGCGCCACGGGCGGGCGGCGCATCCGCCGGGAAGGACGCGAACGGCGCCTCCCCGCCATCCAGCAGCACGAGCCGGCCGGGGTGGCCGTCGAAGCGGGAGGCCAGCTCACGGAGCGTCACCACGACGTCCACGCGCGCCTCGTCGAGCATCAGGCGCAGCCGCTCCCCGGGGTTCGCGGGATCCAACGGCACGTAGGCGCCGCCCGCCTTGAGGATGCCCAGCAGGCCGCGCATCGCGTCGGCACGCCGGTCCACGCACAGGCCCACGCGGGCCTCGGGCCCCACGCCCATCGCGCGCAGCGCACCGGCCAGCTGG
>NZ_JBKGHJ010000081.1:0-21976 GCF_046520365.1 Corallococcus sp. 4LFB | reverse complement strand
GAACGCGCTGCCCACGGCGCCTGGGGAGCTGGGCGGGGCGGTGGCGGCCCAGGTGGTGGACGCGGGTCCGCCGCCCGAGCCCGAGGTGCCTTCGGTGGCGCTGAAGATTGAACTGTCCGCCGTGGAGGGCGTGCGGCCGGAGGTGTCCGTGCTGTCCGCCGCGGAGGCGCCGCTGTTCACGCTGCAGGGCAAGGAGGGCGAGCCGCTCGCCCTGCGCAACATCGGCGTGCGGGCCACGGACCGGGTGGTCTACGTGGTGGTGAAGGGCGGCTGGACGGGGACGGGCAAGGCGCAGCGGCGCACCTACAACGCGCAGGTGCCGTACACGCTGACGGTGTCCCAGGAGGAGGCGGGGGCGCACGCGGAGCTGGAGCCCAACGACGAGCTGCTCAAGGCCACGCCGCTGACGGGCGCGGGCTACCGCGAGGGCTTCCTGTCGCCGAAGTCGGACGTGGACCACTACGTGCTGACGGCGCGCGAGCCGGTGCTGGCGAAGGTGGAGCTGTCCGGCGTGGAGCGGCTGGACCTGACGCTGTCGATGGTGGAGCCGCCGCAGGGGGACGGGCAGAAGGAGACGGTGCTGCTCAGGGCCAACGACGGGGCGGTGAAGGAGCCGGAGCGGCTCAACAACGTCGCGTGCAGCGGCACCTGCTACTTCCGGGTGGAGGGGTCGTTCCGCAAGGTGAACGGCAAGTTCGTGAGGGACTTCGAGAACGCGGACCAGCCCTACCGCATCAGCGTGACGACGGTGCCGGACGATGGCAGCCAGGAGCGCGAGCCCAACAACACGTCCGAGCGCGCGCAGGACGTGACGTTGGGCAAGGCGGTGCGAGGCACGGTGTATCCGGCGAAGGACGTGGACTACTACCGGGTGGACCTGTCCGACCGGCCGGTGCGCACCGCCATCACCGCGACGCTGCTGGGCATCCTGAAGGTGGACGTGGGGCTGTACCTGCACCGGCTGCAGCCGGACGGGAAGCTGACCCTGGTGCAGACGTCCGACCGCGCCAAGGGCGACCGGCCGGAGACCATCCGCTACAGCGCCGAACCCGGCGTCTACGTCTTCGAGGTCCGCGACGCGAGGAACCGCGAGGCGAACTTTCAGGACTCCTACCAGCTCACCGTCGAGGAGGGCGAATAGCGGGAGGGCTCGTGATGAAGCGCATGTGGTGTTGGCGATGTCGGCAGGAGATGCCGATGCTGGACGAGGTGGAGTTCGATGAGATCTCGAACCTCTACCGCGCGGCGTTCCGTTCCACGGAGCCCACCATGGAGGCGCGCTTCGCTCCCGTCAGCCGGGCCTACGAGCGGCTGACGGGCTACGCCGGCTGCCATCCGAACGCGGTGATGCATCACCGCATCGCGCAGTACGGCCCGCCGTGCACGGCCTGTGGCAAACCGCTGCGCACACCCGAGGCCCGGCACTGCGCCGCCTGCGGCACTGTTCGCCAGACACCGGACGCTTCTTCCCGTTGACAAGGCAGGGCCCCACCCCTACTTTGGGCCCTGCTTCGCACGTCGCACGCGGTGGTAGCTCAGTTGGTAGAGCACGAGCTTCCCAAGCTCGGGGTCGAGGGTTCGAATCCCTTCCGCCGCTCTGAAGAGACAAGGCCGGTGGTTCCTTCCTGGAACCACCGGCCTTCTTCTTTCCAGCGCTCCCCCAGCGACGGGTTGACTGAACGGGCATTCAGCCACACCCTGGGAGGGTGAAGGCCCGTCCCGTCGACAATCCACCCAACCCCTGGGCGAGCACCGCGGTGGAGTACCTGGACGAGATTCCCCCCGCGCGGCTGGAGGTCTGGGAGGATCACAGCCGCTCCATCATCGCGCGCAACGACAGCCCCGACGTGTGCTTCTCCTGGAGCGTCAACCCGTACCGGGGCTGCCTCCACGCCTGCGCCTACTGCTACGCGCGCCCCACGCACCAGTACCTGGACTTCGGCGCGGGCACCGACTTCGAGACCCGCCTCGTCGTCAAACCCAACGCCCCGGACCTGCTGCGCGAGGCCTTCGACCGTCCGTCGTGGAAGGGCGAGACGGTCGTCTTCAGCGGCGTCACCGACTGCTACCAGCCGCTGGAGGCGTCGCTGCGGCTCACCCGCCAGTGCCTGGAGGTCTGCGCCGAGTACCGCAACCCCGTGGGCATCATCACCAAGGGCGTGCTGATTGAGCGCGACCTGGACGTGCTCCAGCGGCTGGCGGCCGAGACGCGGCTCTTCGTCAGCATCAGCCTCCCCTTCCACAACGAGGAGCTGGCGCGCGCCATGGAGCCGCTCGTCGCCACGCCCAAGCGGCGCCTGGCCACCCTCCGCAGGCTCACGGAGGCCGGCATCGACGTGGCCGTGTCCGTGGCCCCCATCATCCCCGGCCTCAACGACGAGGACATCGCGCGGGTGCTCGCGTCCGCGCGCGAGGCCGGCGCCACGCGCGCGCACTACACGCTCCTGCGGCTTCCCGGCCCCGTGCAGGCCGTGTTCGAGGAGCGCCTGCGCGCGAAGCTGCCCCTGCGAGCGGACCGGGTGCTGCACCGCATCCGCGAGACGCGCGGCGGGGAGCTCACCGACGGCCGCTTCAAGCACCGCATGCGCGGCGAAGGGCTCTACGCGCAGACCATCCACCAGCTCTTCGCGACGGCGGCGCGCAAGGTGGGCATGCGCGCCTCCTCCGTCACGGAGGCCGCGCCGGACACCTTCCGGCGCCCCGCGCGGCCCTCCAACTCCCCCCAGCTGTCGCTCTTCTAGCCAGCGACGCCGGAGGGCCCTATTTGCGGATGATCTGTAGCAGCGACAGCAGGATGACGGCACCCACCGTGGCCACCAGCAGCGAGTACAGGTTGAAGCCCGTCACGCCGCGGCCGCCGAAGAAGCTGAACACCCAGCCGCCCACCATCGCGCCGACGATGCCGGCGACGATGTTGGCGAACATCCCCATCCGGGCGTTGGTGCCCTTGATGATGCTGGCCAGCCAGCCCGCGATACCGCCCAACACCAGCCACGAGCAGATTCCCATGACGTCCTCCTCCAGGTAGGGCCGAAGGCCTACCAGACCTCACAGCGGTTCGCAGCCGGGGCCACCATCTTCGACCCCGCGGGGCAGGAGAAGGCCTGCTGGAACTGCGGCAGGTTCACGTCCGGCCCCATCACGCGCAGGAACGCCGGCGAGTGCGAATCCGTCAGCGCCCGCTGCCGCGCAGCCTCATTACGAATCTTCGAGCACCACGATTGCGCGTGCGCGAGGAAGAACTGCTGCCCCGGGGTGAACCGGTACGAGTTCGCCTTCGCCGCCTGGTCCGGGTGCTTCGCCAGGTAGGCCTCCATGGCCGCGTACGCCAGCTTGAGGCCGCCCAGGTCCGCGACGTTCTCCCCCAGGGTGAGCTTGCCGTTCACCTTCACGTCGTCCACGGCCGTGTACTGGTCATACTGGTTCTTCACGCACGACACGCGCTCGCGGAAGGCCTTGTCCGACGCCGGGGTCCACCACGTGCGCAGGTTGCCGTCCGCGTCGAACTGGCGGCCCTCGTCGTCGAAGCCGTGGGTGATTTCGTGGCCCACCACCATGCCCATGGCGCCGAAGTTCACCGCCGCGGACGCGTCCCGCCCGAAGAACGGCGGCTGGAGGATGCCCGCCGGGAAGACGATCTCGTTGGTGGCCGCGTTGTAGTAGGCGTTCACCGTGGGCGGCGACATGAACCACTCCTGCCGGTCCACCGGCTGGCCCACCTTGCGCAGCTGGCGCGCCTGCTCGAACGCTTCCGCCGCCAGCAGGTTGTCCAGGAACGAGTCGCGCGTCACCGTCAGCCCGTCGTAGTCGCGCCACTGGTCCGGGTAGCCAATCTTGTTGGTGATCTTCTTCACCTTCACCAGCGCCTGGGCCTTGGTCTCCGCGTCCATCCAGGACAGCGTGTCCAGGTTGCGCTCGAAGGACTGCTCAATCTGCTGGACCATGTCCAGCGTGGTGGCCTTGCCGTCCGCGCCGAAGGTGCGCGCGATGAAGGGCTTGGCC
Organism: Corallococcus sp. 4LFB; assembly: GCF_046520365.1. Taxonomy (NCBI): domain Bacteria; kingdom Pseudomonadati; phylum Myxococcota; class Myxococcia; order Myxococcales; family Myxococcaceae; genus Corallococcus; species Corallococcus sp. 4LFB. The sequence continues at coordinate 17,974 of NZ_JBKGHJ010000081.1, read as the reverse complement.
AGCGCGTGCGGCAGCGCGTCGTCGGTGGCCTCCACGCACTTCTTCCAGCGCGCCAGGTCCGCCTTCGCGCCGGTGAGCACCGTGGACTCGAAGCGGAAGAACTCGTCGCGCAGCGCCTTGGGCAGCGCGTTCTGCACCCGCTTCACCAGGTGGTAGGAGAGGTACGGCCCCATGTCGGAGGGCCGCTGCTGGCGCACCAGGGCGGACACCTCCGAGAAGAACTTCGGCTGCGTCACGTTGAGCGCTTCACCGGCGGGCAGCCCCACCTGCGCGAAGTACGTGTCCCACTGGAAGGCAGGGGCCAGCTTCTTCAGGCCCTGGCGCTCCAGCCGGTGGTAGACCTTCTCCGGCTCGCGCGTCTCCGCCTTGGGCAGCCGCGCGGCGGCCAGGCGCGTCTCGATGGCGACGATGCCCGTGGCCTTGCGGCTGGCGACGAAGGGCGCGTCCCCCAACAGCTCGAACACCTTCTGCACGTGCGCCTGGTAGGCGGCTCTCGCCTCGCGCATCTTCAGGTCCGGCTTGAGGTAGTAGTCGCGGTCCGGCAGGCCCAGCCCGCCCGCGTCCACCACGGCGATGACCTGCGTGGAGTCCTTCTGGTCCTGGTCCGACGTCACCCGGAACAGCGCGTTCACGTTGCGCGCGTGCAGCCACGCCACCGCCTTCGCCACGGCCTCCGGGCTCTTCAGGCCGTTGAGCTTCGCCAGGTACGTGCGCAGCGTGGGCAGCGACTGCTCCAGCTTCGCCTCGTCCATGCAGGCGCCGTAGTAGTCCCCCAGCTTCTTCTCTTCCGGGGTGCCCTCGCCCTGCCCCTCCGCGGCCTTCGCGAGGATGTCGCGCAGCACCGTCTGGTTGCGCTCGGCCACCGTCTCGAAGCCGCGGCTCCAGCGCGCGCGCTCGGCGGGGATCTCCGTGCTCTTCAGCCAGCCGCCGCACGCGTAGGCGTAGAAGTCCTCACAGGGGTTCGCGGACGGGTCCATCACCGCGGCGTCCAGGCCCGGGGGCATGGGGCGCTCGGCCATGGGCACGTTGGAGGCCTCCGGTGCGGGCGCGGGCGTGGACGGCGCGGCGGTGGTGGCCATGGGGGCCGGGGTGGAGGCCTGGGACGGCTCGGGGGTGGGCTCCGCCGTCTTGCAGGCGGCGCCAAGGACACAGGTGGCGGCGAACAGGGCCAGTCGCTTCACAGCGTTCTCCAGCACGGACAAGGGGTGAGGTGCGATTCGGCGCGCATCAACGCCGGATGCGACAGGGCATTCCAGCGTCAACTCACGAGCCTGTGACAGGGGCGCCCCGGGCTGTCCACCATTGAAGCAATGGCGTCCGCACGAAACGACGACGCCCCGGGGAGCGCCCCTCCGTGTGAAGAAGGGACACGCCCGGGGCGCGTGAGGGCTTACGGCGGAGGCGGCGCTTCAGTCCTCCTTGCCGAGCATCCCGTCCTTGAGGTCGTCGTCCACGGGGTCCTTGCCCAGCCACACGGAGAAGAGGGCGTCCGCGAAGTCCTTGCCCTCCACGTCAATGGACTTGCCGTCGCTGGTGCGCACGTTGGTGCCCTTGCCGGGGACGTAGGTGAGGATGAGCTCCTGGCCCTCCTTCACCTCCGCGGGGATGGCGTTCTTGAAGGTGTTCAACCGGTCCTGGAGCTTGGGCAGGTTCGCGCCGGCGTTCTTCTTGAAGCCGTTCTCGATGGCCTCGTTGATCTGGTCCTTCTTGAGGTCGCGCTTCATGAACATGCGCACGCGCTTGATCTCATCCGCGTTGAGCAGCGCGGCGGCGTCCTGCGTGGGGTTCTCCACGTAGAGGCCCACCGTGTAGACCTTGAAGATGGCCTTCTTGCGCAGCCCGACGCCGTTGAGCTTCAGCTCCTTGCCGTTGACGGTGGCGGTGTCGGGGTACTTCACGCCGGCGATGTCCTTGGCCATGACGGGCGCGGCGAGGGTCAGCGACAGCAGCACGGCGGTCAGCGTCTTCTTCATGGAAAACCCTCCGGGTGGTTTCTGCGCGATGTTGGACGCAAGCCTAGCCGTGCGTCTTCACGAAATGATCCATGAAGGACGTCAGCGTCATGACGTCCTGCGGCGAAACCGCGTTGTAGAGCGACACGCGGATGCCGCCCGCCGTGCGGTGGCCCTTGAGCCCCACCATCCGGGCCTTCTTCGCCTCCGCGACGAAGGCGGCATCCAGCTCCTCGGTGGGGAGGTGGAAGACGACGTTCATCACTGAACGGGACTCGCGCTCCACGGGGGCCCGGTAGAAGCCCGCGTTGCGGTCGATGGCGCCGTACAGCGCGTCCGCCTTCTCGCGGTTGCGCTGCTCCAGCGCGGGGAGGCCGCCCAGCCCCCTGGCCCACTGGAGCACGTTGCGCACCAGGTAGATGGCCAGCGTGGGGGGCGTGTTGTAGAGCGAGTTGTTCTCCGCGTGCGTCGCGTAGCGGAAGTACTTGGGGATGTCCTTGCGCCCCTTCGCGATGAAGTCCCTGGCGGCGATGATGAGCGTGACGCCGGAGGGGCCCAGGTTCTTCTGCGCGCCCGCGTAGATGAGCGCGAAGCGGCTCACGTCCGTGGGCTTCCAGAGGAAATCCGAGCTCATGTCCGCCACCAGCGGCACGCGGCCCACGTCCGGGAAGGTGTGCCATTGCGAGCCGAAGATGGTGTTGTTGCTCGTCAGGTGCACGTAGGCGGCCTGGGGGTCGAGCTGGAGCTCTCCCTGCCTGGGCACGCGCAGGTAGCGCTTGTCCGGCTGCACGGTGGTGGCCGCGACGCGCGGCGAGCCGAAGTACTTCGCCTCGTCGAAGGCCTTCTCGCTCCAGACCCCGGTCATCAGGTAGTCGGCGGAGGCGCCCTGGGTGAGGAAGTTCATGGGCACCTGCGCGAACTGCTGGGACGCGCCGCCGGTGAGGAACAGCACCTGGTGCGTGGCGGGGATGCCCAGCAGCTCCGTCAGGAGCGCGACGGCCTCGTCGTGGACGCCCTCGTAGTCCTTGCCCCGGTGGCTGTGCTCCATGACGGACATGCCCGTGCCATGGAAGTCGAGCAGCTCATCCCGGGCCTGCTCGAGGGCCGGCAGGGGCAGACCGGCGGGGCCGGCGTTGAAGTTGATGACGCGCATGGCGGGACCTCACGGTGGGAAACGACGTCCCCCATTCTTCCCCCCGACCGGCCCCTGGAGGCCAGCGCGAAGCGTCACGACCGCCCGCCTCCTGACGGAAGTCACTCCGCCGGGCGCAGCACCAGGCCGTCCCGCGCGAAGCGCACCACCTGCGCGTGAACGTCCGGGGCGGCCATGCCGGTGGCCTGGGCGACGGCCTCTTCGGACAGGCCCTCCACCGCCATCTTGAGCACCAGCAGCGCGGGCGGCGTGGCCTCCATGTAGAAGGTCACCAGCCGCTCCGGGTGGCGCCAGAGCAGCGCCAGCTCCTCCCCCTCCACGGGCGCGCCGTCCGCGCCCCGGGCCCGCACGAACGCGCAGAGCCGGTAGGGCTGCTCCAGCACCGCGAGGGTGGGGTTGGGCGTCAGCCGCTCCACCGGCTCCGGGAGGATTTCCTCGGAGGCGAACACCGCGAAGTCCGCCCACTCGAAGCGCGCCAGCGGGGGCAGGAACGGGGGCAGGCCCTTCGCGGCGGCGGCGTCCGCGACGAAGGGCGCGAAGCCCTCGCCCAGGCGGTTGAGCTCGTAGTGCCGCGCGGGGCGCGTGCGGGTGTAGCCCTCCACCAGCGCGTCCCACGCCTCCGGCGTCACCGCCTTGCGCGTCAGCGGGAAGAGCTTCTCCAGCGTGGAGCGCACGTGGCCGCGCACGAACTGGCCGTAGAGCGCCATGCGCTCCGGATCCACGTCCCAGCCGGGGTGCGACGCGGACAGCTTGAGCAGGCCCTCCGCGCCCGGCGGGCCCGCGAGGTACGCATCCATGCTGTCGAAGAAGTGGCGCAGCGACGGCTTCATCGCGCACCCTCCGCGAGCACGCCGCGCGCCAGGTCCGCCTCGTCCAGCACGGCGTCCAGGGACGGGATGGCCTGGTCCCATTCAATCAGCGTGGACACGGGGCCGGTGCGCTCCAGGGTGTAGCGGTACAGCGCCCACACGTCGTCGCAGACGCGGTCGCCGTGCGTGTCGATGAGGACCGTGTCGCCCACGTCGTGGCCGGCCAGGTGCACCTGCACCACGCGCTCCAGGGGCAGCGCGTCCACGAAGGCGCGCGGGTCGTAGCCGTGGTTCCTCGCGTTGACCCAGACGTTGTTCACGTCCAGCAGCAGGCCGCAGTCCGCGGCCTCCACCACCTGGCGCAGGAAGTCCGCCTCCTTCAGCGTGCCGCCCGGCATGGCGGCGTAGTAGCTGGGGTTCTCCAGGAGGAAGGGGCGCTCCACGCGAGCCATCACCTCGCGCACGCGCGGCACCACATGCTCCACCGCGGCCTCCGTGAACGGCAGCGGCAGCAGGTCGTGCAGGTGCACGCCGCCCAGGCGCGAGTAGCACAGGTGGTCGGAGAAGAACGGCGCGTCCAGGCGCTTCACCAGCGCGGCCAGCCGGGTGACGTAGTCGTCATCCAGCGCGTCCGGCCCGCCGATGTTGAGCCCCACCCCGTGCGGCAGCAGCGTCCAGCGCTCGCGGCACGCGTCCAGGGCGCGCTGGGAGCGGCCGCCCAGCGTGAGGAAGTTCTCCGGGATGATCTCCACCCAGTCCAGCGCGCGAGGCGTGCGCGGCAAGGCTTCGTAGAAGTCGCGGCGCAGCCCGATGCCCGCCCCCAGCGGCTTCAACCCATGGCGATCTGCGTAGCGGGGGGACGGCATGCGGCGCTCCTCCGGGGAACGGAACCGTGGCTGCGAGGGGTGGAAACAACACGGGCGGCAGGAAGAACCCTTCCCGCCGCCCGCGCGCCTGGGAGGAGACCTGCCACGCAGGCCCCTCCCGGGGGATGACTACTTCTTGCCGCTGCAGGAGCCGGAGCCGCAGGAGCCGGCGCCACAGCTGCCCTCGGCGCCCTTCTCCGGGGTCGCGGCGGGGGCGGCGGCGGGCTGGGTGCTGCAGCTGCCCTCGGCGCCCTTCGCCTCGGTCGCCTTCGCGTTGCTGCAGTTGGCCTCGGCGGCCTTCTCCGACGACGCGGAGTGCATGGTGCCCTCGGAGGCCTTGTTGGACGCACAGCCGGTGGCCAGCGCGCCGAGGGACAGGGTGCCGACGACCGCCGCGAGAGTCTTGACGTTCATGTGTTGCTTCCTTTCGTACCGCATGGGGTGTGACTACGGGGGAAAGACAGCTACGGCTTGAACTGCGTGGAGCCCCAGGCGTCGACGGTGACGTCGGCCCGCTCGCCCACCTTCAGCACCAGCGCCTCGGTGCGCTTGATGCCGTAGGCCTCCAGGGGAATCTGGAACTTCGCGCGCACGCGCAAGAGCTCGCCGGCGGCGCGGTTCTTCGTCTCGGCCGTCTCCTGGAGGTACGTGGCCGTCACCTCCACGGGCTCCTCGCGCGTGACGCCGTGAATCGTGAAGGTGCCCTTCGTCTTCAGCACCACGGGCTTCGCGTTGGCGAGCGGCGCGGGCAGGGCCACGTCCTTGAACTCGAAGACGATGTCCGGGAACTTCGCCGCGTCCAGCCAGCGGTCGTTCTGCAGGTGGCCGTCGCGCGTCTCGTTGCCCGTCTTGATGGAGCTGACCGGCACCTGGAACCGGCCGCTGGCCTTCTGCCCCTTCACCTCCACGCGGCCCGTCACCTTGTTGGACAGGCCGTTGATGACCTCCAGCGGCGCGTCCAGCACGAACATCACCGTGTCGCGGCTGTTCGGGTCATTGAAGACGAAGCGCTTGTCGGAGGGCGCCGGCTCGCCGGCGGACGCGGACAGCGACAGGACGGCGGCGAGCATCAGGGCGCTGCGGAACATGGCGGACCTCATCTACGGAAGCCGCGAACCTCGCGGATGCATGCGATACGCGACATCCGGAAGCCGGTTACAGCCCCTTCGCTTTTCCGGGTGTTCACTCCGCGTCATCCGGAGTCCGCCCGCCGTCCATTGCCTCACGCAACCCACTGTCCGGCGCAGCATGGAGCTTGACGCCCCCCGGGTCAATCCGGACGCCCAGCGTTTCCAGCAGGGGCCCCAGCTCCGAGAAGGCGGGCACCGGCAGGTGACGGGCGAGCAGCGCGGCGAAGAGGGGCTGGCCGGCGACCGTGTCCACGGCGGCGCCGAAGTCCTCGAGCGACGCGGTGGGCCCGCGCGTGGCGAGCAGCTCCAGCACGTCCTCCAGGCGGGCGCGGCCGTGCGTCACGCGCCGCAGCTCCACGTCCAGGTGGAGGGCGAAGAAGGCCCCGGACCAGTAGAGGCCCTGGAAGTCGTGCTCCCGCGCCACGACCTCTTCCATGGTGCGTGAGCCCGCGGCGGCCTGGCCGCGCGCGAAGCCCTTCGTCAGCTCCTGCCAGGCCTGCCGGGGCGTCTGGCGTCCGGAGCGCGCGCGGGCGAGCTCCGTGTAGTAGGTGGCCAGTCCCTCGGTGAGCCAGGCCACCCGGGGCAGCAGCGTCGGGTGCGTGAGGTGCAGCAGCTCGTGGATGGCGACCCAGTCCCTGGCGAAGGACGCGGCGGTGGCGTCCTGGCCCACGAGGATGGAGATGCTGGGCGGCGAGCTCCACTGGACCATGCCGAAGACCCCGGGCGTGTCCTCGCCGGGCACGGGCAGGATGCGCACGGTGACGCGCGGGTACGGGAAGCGCTTGCGCACGGTGACCACCTCGCGCCCGGCCTGTTCGAGCCACGCGCAGATTTCCGCGTCGGAGAGGTGCGTGAAGCGCCCAGCAGCGCGACCTCCAGCACGGAGGCGCCGACGTGCGCCTCGCAGCGCCTGCCGCCGAAGGCATGGAAGCCCGCGTCGATGAGGTCCTCGCCGCGCAGGTGGTAGACGCCGCTGGCGTCGGGCGTCCAGGGCAGGAGGGGCTCCGTTCCGGACACGGTGAGGTCCACGCGCAGGCCGGGCGGCACGCGGCTGGGGGTCAGCAGGTAGGCCTTGCCGGCCACGTGCCACGCGTCCCCTTCTCCCATGCCGCCGAACAGGTGCCGGCCGCCCTGCCGAGCCGAGGCGGCCAGCGGGTAGTGGTAGCGGAGGACACGCGTCCCCTCCGGCACCTGCAGCACTCCGTTCCGGGGGAAGAGCTCGAACCGGGTGCCGACCTCATCCACCGCGGTCAGGGACTCCACGCGCCCTGGCTGCCGGAAGAGGAACTCGCGAGGAAACTTCCGGGGCAGGAAGACCTCCACGTTCAGATGCGGCGTGGGATCATGCGTGTACGCGATGTCGTAGCGGAGGGGTTCCGTGTCCTCCCAGGGCGCCGCGAGAGGCACGGAGGCACATGCGCCCAGCGTGAGCGCCAGGCAGAGGAGCCCTGCGCGCGCCACCCGCGTCTTCATTGCGTCCACCTTGCCCCCACGGTTCGTCATCCGCGCGGAAGGACTCCACGGCGAACCCCGCGCCGTCCAGTCCGGAGTGTCGACGCACGCGGACGAGCGCTCAGTGGGGCTTCTTCCGCGCGGAGCGGGCCCGGGGAGCGCGGGGTGCCGCCGCCCCTCCTCCACCGGAGCCCCCGCGAGCAGCAGCGCGCGCGCCGCGTCCAATATCTCCCCCGCCAGCGGCTGGGACGCGGTGGCCCGCGCGAGCGTCATCGCGCCGAAGCACAGCGCCACCGTCGCCAGCATCTGCTGCCGGGCGTCGCGCCTCGCGCGCGGGAGCTGCGCCTGGGCCTCGCCCACCAGCTCCTCCAGCCCCTGTCCGAACGCGGCCTGCACCTCCGGCGTCGCGCGCGTCAGGTCCGACAGGAGCGACGGCATCATGCAGGCCGTATCCCCCGTGGCCCGGTTGTACTGGTCCAGGTAGCGCCGCGCGAAGCGCTCCACGAACTCCGGGCCTCGCGACGTCCGCAGCCCCGACAGCCAGCGCGCCCTGTTCGCCGTCATGAAGGCGCGCAGCGACTCCGCGAGCAGCGCCTCCTTGGAGGCGAAGTGGGCGTAGAAGCCGCCCACCGTCAGGCCCGCGGCCCGCATCACCCGCTCCACGCTCGCACCGCTGAAGCCCTCCGCGCGGAACAGCTTCTCCGCCGCCGCGAGGATGCGCGCGTGCGTGGCCTGCTTGTGCTCAGCGGTGTAGCGCATGGCGCCTACTCCTTGCCGCCCGCGCCCGGCGGCCGGAACACCATGCACGTCGTGGTGCCGTGCGCGTAGAGGGTCCCCTTCTCGTCCACCAGCCGCCCCTGCGCCGTGGCCACGCGGCCGCCCAGGTGGATGACCTCTCCCCTGCACGACAGCGGCCCCGTGTCGTGCGCGATGCCCTTCACGTAGTTCACGTGCAGCTCCAGCGTCGTGTAGCCCGCGCCCACCGGCAGCAGCGTGTGGATGGCGCACCCCATCGCGGAGTCCATCAGCGTCGCGGCCAGGCCGCCGTGCACCATGCCGATGGGGTTGTAGTGGTGCTCGCCCGGCTTCACCGCGAACACCACCCGGCCCTCCTCCAGCTCCACCAGGGAGAAGCCCATCAGCTCCGCGATGGGCGGCGCCGGCAGCTCCCCGCGCTGGATGGCGCGCAGGTACTCCAGGCCCGACAGCGTCTTCGCCGCGGAGGCGCCCTCGCGGGGGTCCCTCCACGTCACCGTCCGCGTGCGCGGGTTCAAGGGCTGTTCGCTCATCAGGGCCTCCTCGGGCTTGAACTCATGGAAGGATGGTCATAATACCATCCCGTTCAATGAACGGGGTCAAGGAGTTCGCGATGGGACAGCGGCGCGTCGTCGTGACGGGAATGGGGCTCATCAGCCCGTGTGGCATCGGCGTGGAGCCAAGCTGGGACGCGCTGGTGAACGGCAGGAGCGGCGTGGGGCCCATCACCCTGTTCGACGCGAGCGCGCTGGACTGCCGCTTCGCCGGCGAGGTGAAGGGCTTCAACCCGGAGGCCTACATCGAGCGGCGCGAGGTGCGGCGCATGGACCGCTTCGCGCAGTTCGCGGTGGCCGCGTCGGACATGGCCATCGAGGACGCGGGGCTGGTCATCACGCCGGAGAACGCGGACCGCGTGGCGGTCATCGTCGGCTCCGGCATCGGCGGCATCAGCAGCCTGGAGGAGACCCACCGCAAGGCGCTGGAGAAGGGGCCGGACCGCATCAGCTCCTTCTTCATCCTCCAGATGATCATCAACATGGCGCCCGGCTACATCTCCATGCGCCACGGCATCAAGGGCCCGTCCTGGTCCACCAACTCCGCGTGCTCCACCAGCGCGCACGCCATCGGCGAAGCGCTGCGCGGCCTCCAGCGCGGCGAGTTCGACGTGGCGGTGGCGGGCGGCGCGGAGGCCCCCATCTCCATGCTGGGCGTGGGCGGCTTCGCCGCGATGAAGGCCCTGTCCACCCGCAACGACGCGCCCCATGCGGCGAGCCGCCCGTTCGACAAGGACCGCGACGGCTTCGTGCTCGCCGAAGGCGCGGGCGTCCTCGTCCTGGAGGATTACGAGCACGCGCGCGCCCGGGGGGCCCGCATCCTCGCGGAGCTCACGGGCTATGGCGCCAGCTCCGACGCCTACCACGTCACCTCACCCGCGCCCGCCCACGAGGGCGCCCAGCGCGCGATGCGGGCCGCGCTCAAGGACGCGCGCCTGGCCCCCGCGGACATCGGCTACCTCAACGCCCACGGCACCTCCACGGACATCGGCGACCTCCTGGAGATGGAGGGCATCGCCCACGTGTTCGGTGACGCGGCGAAGACGCTCGCCATCTCCTCGACCAAGTCGATGACGGGCCACATGAACGGCGCGGCCGGCGCCGCCGAGGCCGTCATCAGCATCCTCGCCCTCACCCGCGGCGTGCTGCCCCCCACCATCAACCTGGAGCACCAGGACCCGCGCATCCCACTGGACTGCGTGCCCAACACCGCCCGCGAGACGCGCGTGGACGCCGTCATGAGCAACTCCTTCGGCTTCGGCGGCACCAACGTCGCCCTCGTCTTCCAGCGGGCCCCGGAGACGCGCTGAGCCTTTGTAAAAAATGTGGCGCCCGTTTACTGACTTTTCTCCGACCCTGTCGCGCCGCGTCAGTCAAGGGTTGACAACGCGGTGTCCGGGCGCCGCCGCCGCACACCGGGGCCACCTGAAAGCGCCGTGATTACATGGGATTACGTCCCGCTACGGCCAGGGTGGGGGCAGTCAACCCTTCGCGCGTCGCTTGCGGGACAGCGCTGCGGCGAACCGAAAACGTTGATTGCAAATCGGTAAATCGGTTTGCAGAGTGGATCCAGAGACCCGGTGCTGGAGCACGCCTTGTGACGCGACCCGCCGGGGGTTGGAGCCATGAACAACGACAACGCGCTGAACGCGAACGTGGGGCTGAAGCTTCGAGGCCTGCGCTTGCAACGCAACATCAAGCAGGCGGACGCCGCCAAGGACCTGGGCGTTTCGCCCGCGTACCTGAACCTCATCGAGAAGGGCAAGCGCGTGATGCCCTTCCCCCTGCTGTGGAAGGCGCTGCGCTACTTCGAGCAGGACCCCGAGCAGTTCATGTCCACGCTGGGCGAGGGCCGCGTGGACGAGGCCCTGGCGAAGCTGCTCGACGAACCGCTGCTCAAGAGCCTGGACATCGACTCGGAGTCGCTCCAGTCGCTGTCCGCGGAGCCGAAGCTGGCCGGCACCGTCGCCGCGCTGTTCAACCTCTACAAGAACACGCGCACGCAGCTGGAGAACGTGCTCGCGCAGCTCAACGTGGAGGAGCGCACGCGCACCCAGGGCTCCACCTCCGGGATGGGCAACACGCCGGGCGTCCGCTTCGACTACTCGCCCTTCGACGAGGTCAGCGACTTCCTGGAGAAGCACCGCAACTACTTCCCGGAGCTGGAGGAGCAGGCGGAGGGGCTGCGGCGCGACTTCCGCCTGGAGCAGCAGCTCACCAGCAGCCAGCTCATCCGCATGCTGGAGGAGCGCTTCGACTTCAAGGTGCACATCGAGCGCGCGGCCAGCGGCTCCTCCGTGGTGCGCCGGCTGGACCTGGACGCGCGCACGCTGACGCTGTCGCCGGACCTCACGGAGCAGCCGCTGAAGTTCCAGGTGGCCGCGTCCATTGGCCTCATGGTGATGGACCGCGAGAAGCTGGTGGAGCGCATCCTGGGCGCCGGGCGCATGCGGCACGGGGAGACGGAGCGCCTCATCAAGGTCAACCTGGCGAACTACTTCGCCGGCGCGCTGATGCTGCCCTACGGCGAGTTCTTCAAGGAGGTGCAGCGCACGCGCTACGACGTGGAGCTGCTCTCCAACGTCTTCGGCACCACCTACGAGACGGTGGCCCACCGCATCTGCAACCTGTCCGACCCCAAGCGCCAGGGCCTGCCCTTCCACTTCCTGCGCGCGGACATCGCCGGGAACATCTCCAAGCGCTACAGCGGCACCGGCATCCGCTTCGCCTCCGGCGGCGGCTCCTGCGCGAAGTGGGCGGTGCACCTGGCGTTCCTCAACCCGTCCCAGATTACCCGGCAGTACTCCATCATGCCGGACGGCACGACGTACTTCTGCTTCGCGAAGGTGCAGCTGCAGCCCATTGAAGGCTCCATCGTGAAGGGCACGGCGTACTCCATTGGCCTGGGCACGCACGCGGAGAACGCGAAGTACCTGGCGTACGGCCTGCCCACCAACGACCTGCGCAAGGACGCCATCCCCAGCGGCATCTCCTGCCGCTTCTGCGAGCGCACGGACTGCAACCAGCGCGCGGCGGCCAGCTACCGCTTCGCGTTCGCCTTCGACGAGTACACGAAGAAGGACTGCTTCTTCTCCCCGCTGCTGGTCCACGAGAAGGAGAAGGCCGAGCGCAACGGGCACCCCGAGCCCGATGGCAACGGCGCTGAAGGGGGCGAGAAGCACGATTCGCTGGACAGGGGCGCCCGCCGCCGCAAGGTTCACGAGAACTGACATGCACCCGTCCGACAACGAACGCGCCCACATCACCGACGCCATCCAGAAGCAGCAAAACGCGCTCGCCCCGCTGCGCATCACCGGCTCCCCCGCGGAGGTGGGCCAGGGGCTGGTCGCGCTGGCGGAGCTGTACGGGATGCTGGAGGACCACGCGGCCAGCCGCGAGCACTACGAGGAGGCCTACGGCTTCTTCAAGACCGCGGGCAACAAGCCCGGCCAGGCGCAGGCCCTCTTCGGCCTGGGCGTGGTGAAGGCCCACTTCGAGGACCACAAGGGCGCCATCGAGCACATGGCCACCGCCGCCCTGCTCTTCAACGAGGCCCGCGACCGCGAGGGCGAGGCGCTCACCCGCGCCTGCATCGGCGAGTCCCTGCGCGCCATGGGCGAGGCCGACGGCGCCGAGGAGAAGTACCAGGAGGCGCTCATTCTCTACCGCCAGACGCGCAACACGGAGCGCATGGCGCGGCTGCTGCTGGACATCGGCGACCTGCGCATGGCCAAGGGCGAGTACGAGCCCGCCCGCAAGCGCTTCCTGGAGGCCGTGCCGCTGCTGGAGCAGGGCGAGGACGCGGACGCGCTCGCGCTGGGGCACCTGCTGCTGGGCGAGGCGGAGGGGCTGCTGGGCCACCACGACAACGCGCGGCCGCACCTCTTGCGCGCGGTGGACGTGTACGGGGAGCTGCACGACCACGTCTACGAGGCCCGCGCGCGCTGGGACCTGGGGCTGTCCTGCTACTACCTCCAGGACTACGCCGCGGCCCGCGAGCAGTTCGAGGCGGTGCTGCCCATGTACGAGGACCTCCGGCAGCACGACGAGGTGGCGAAGGTGAAGAACGTGCTCGCGCACTTCACCGCGCGCGGCGTGTAGCCCCGCGCGCGGCCTTCTCCGCGTCCGGCTTCGCGTCAGGCCTGGAAGCCCGCGCCCACCGCCAGCGCGAGCAACCCGATGACGCCCGCGGCGATGGCGGCGTAGCGCCACTCGCCGCGCAGGCCCAAGAGCGTGCCCGCCATCGCCAGCCGCGCCACCGGCGTCACCAGCAGCATGGACGCCGCGCCCTTGCGCAGCAGGTCGATGGCCACGTGCACGGACTCGTCGCGTGGCAGCAGCTCCAGCGCGAGCGACGTGACGAACATGGCGCCGCTGGTGATGGCTCCGGTGCGCAGCACGCGGGCGATCCACCGCTCCCCGGCGGCGAGCCTCCTGGCCCCCCGGCGCTCGCGTGGGAGCGCCTCCGGCTGGGTGGTGGGTTCCTGCTGGAGCTCCTGGGGGAACTCCGCGTCCAGCGCCACCGACGTCGCCCGCCCGTTGCGACGTGGAGGTCCTACGTCCGGCATCATCACCGACGGGTGGACACCGGGTAGTTCAGGCTCTGCTTCACTCATTTCCATACGCTCGGCCACAACCCCTCCCCTCCCTTCCACAACATCTGTCCGGCCACGATGAACAGGACGGCCGCGAAGAGCTTCTTGAGCACCGCGGTCGGCGTCTTCAGCATCAGCTTGCTGCCCACGGAGGCGCCGGCCAGCACCCCTACGACCAACGGCGCCACGAGCCCCAGATTCAATTGGCCGCGCCAGGCGTAGGCCGCGACGCTCGCCGCGCCGGTGACGCCCACCATCAGGTTGCTGGTGGCGCTGGCGACCTTGAAGGGCACGCGCATGCCGTAGGTCATCAGCGGCACCTTCAGCGGGCCGCCGCCCACGCCCAGCAGCGCGGACAGGCCGCCCGCCACGAAGGAGCCGGAGATGCCCAGCGGGTAGTTGCCCGGGGCGTAGTTGGCCGCGGTCGCCGGCTCCTGGCGCGGGCTGCGCAGGAGCATCATCTGGAGCGACACGAAGAGCGTGAAGAGGCCGAACACCACGGCCACCATCGCCTCCGCGACGAAGGCGGCGACGAGCCCCCCGGCGATGGCGCCCAGCACCGTGGCGAGCTCCAGCGTGAGCCCCAGCCGCAGGTCACTCAGCTTGTTCTCCACGTAGCTGGCGGCGGCGGCGCAGGAGTTGGCCACCACGCACATCAGGCTCGCGGGGACGGCCTGCTCCAGCGGGATTCCGAATCCCAACACCAGCGCGGGCACCAGGACGATGCCGCCCCCGATGCCCAGGAGCGCCCCCAGACCACCCGCCAACACACCCGCCGCCATGAGGAGGAAGACCGTCATTCCCTATCGAGGATAGGAGGCACTCCCCGCTTCGGATAGCGCCGCGCCCCCCGGGGCAACCTGCTCGATCGGTTGGATGCCCTGCACGCGAACACGGCACCGGGACGCGGGCCGTGTGGATCCGTTCACTACGCGGCGGTGGCGCCCAGCGTGCCCTCTGGAAACTCCTCCATGAAGCGCGCGCGCGTGCGCGGCGTGTAGGTGCCGCGCGCCATGTAGCCGTGCAGCTTCTTGATCAGCCCGCGCGTCACCTCCAGCGCGGCGTCCAATTCCACCGCGAAGTCGAAGTGATCATTGCGGTACAGCTCCTGGAAGGAGAGCTGCGAGTACGCCGGGAGCGCCCTCATGCGGCCGAGCGGGCTGGAGAGGAAGAGGCCGGAGACGTAGAGGCCGCGCACCCACCCGTCCAGCTCCGCCTTGGTGGGGGCCTGTCCCACGCGGTCCTGCGACGCCAGCCGGACCAGCTCGTAGATGCCCCGGCCGATGCCGCGCACCGGGATGCCGGAGCTCTTCACCACCTGGAACTTCTCGCGGATGCGGGCGGTGCCCACGCCGTCCGTGCCGTCCTGTTCGCGCAGGAAGAAGAGCGTCTGGGCCCACTCCACCTGACGCCGTGCGTCCCAGGCCCGCTCCCCCTTGCGGCGGTGGCGCAGCACCAGCCCGTCCACCAGCGGGTGGAGGCGCCGGTCCAGGCTCAGGTGGGTGAAGTAGCCGGCCAGGATGGCCAGGCCCGCCTCGGTGCCCACCAGGGCCCCGGAGGCCACGAGCTCCGCCATCTTCAGGCCCAGGCCCACCGGGGCGCGCCTCGTGGTACAGCCGCGCGAAGGGGGGCCAGCCGGTCTCCGGCTGCATCAGCACGCCCAGGCCCCCGCGCACGCCCCCGCACAGGGGCAGGTCCGGCAGCGCCGCGCCGAAGCGCGCGTAGGGCAGGTCCTCGGCCAGCGCTCGCACCCAGTCGGCGGGGAGCCCGTCCGGATGGGCCGCCAACCGTTCGATGGCCGTCAGATGCAGCAACAGGGTGGGCATTGGGAGTGCACAGCTATCCAGCGCGCCGGGCCATTGCAATGCCCGAGTGGCAACCAGCGCTTTGCGAGCAACACGGCACGCGTCTACAGTCGCGCCCCTCGGATCACCCCCTTCCTCTCCAGGAGTCCAAGTCGCCATGCAATTCAGTCTCGTCTCCGGTGAAGCCGCGCCGGTGAGCGGTGAGCTGCTCGTCATCCCCCTCTTCGAGGGCGAGCTGGGTGATTCCGCCCCCGCGCCGCTGACGGCCGCGGACTCGGCCCTGGAGGGCAGGCTGCGCGCCGCCGCCACCCAGGAGGGCTTCAAGGCCAGGCCGGACCAGTCCTTCCTGATGCACACCCTGGGGAAGCTGGGCTCCGACCGCGTCCTCCTGCTGGGCCTGGGCAACCGCGCGCGCTTCCAGCCGGAGGTGCTGCGGCTGGCCGCGGGCCGCGCGGCGAAGGCGGCGCAGCGGCTGAAGGCCACCGCCGTCGGATTCCGCGTGCCCGCCACGGACGACGCGGCGATGGCCGTGCGCGCGGTGGTGGAGGGCCTGGAGCTGGGCGTCTACCGCTTCGACAAGTACAAGTCCGCCGCGCGCGAGGACAAGGGCGGCCCCAAGCTCACCCGCGCCACGCTGTCCCTGCCGCAGGGCACGGAGCGGTCGCGCGCGCTGGACGACGCGCTGCACCTGGGCCTGAAGCTGGCGGAGGCCGTCAACTGGGCGCGCGACCTGGTCAACGAGCCCCCCAACGTGGTGACGCCCATCAAGCTGGCGCAGGCCGCGCAGCAGGCCGCCAAGGAGGGTGGGCTCACCGCGGAGATTGGCGGGCGCAAGGAGATTGAGCGCCTGAACATGGGCATGTTCCTGGGCGTCACCGCCGGCAGCGTGCAGGAGCCCCGGCTCATCCACCTGGTCTACACGCCGAAGAACGCGAAGGACGCGAAGCGCGCCCCGCTGGCGCTGGTGGGCAAGGCCATCACGTTCGACTCGGGCGGCCTGTCGCTCAAGCCCACCGAGGGCATGGTGGAGATGAAGACGGACATGGCCGGCTCCGCCGCGGTGCTGGCCGCGATGAAGGTCATCGGCTCCGTGGTGAAGCCGCCCTTCCCCGTGCACGCCTTCATCGGCGCGTGCGAGAACATGCCCTCCGGCACGGCGTACAAGCCGGGTGACATCCTCACGGCGCGCTCCGGCAAGACGGTGGAGATCACCAACACGGACGCGGAAGGCCGCCTGGTGCTGGGCGACATGCTCACCTGGGCCTGCGAGCACGAGCCGTCCGCCATCATCGACCTGGCGACGCTCACGGGCGCGTGCATGGTGGCGCTGGGCAACTACATCGTGGGCGCCTTCGGCGACGACGACGACACGGTGAACAGCGTGCTCACCGCCGCGCGCGCCGCGGGCGAGGAGATGTGGCGCCTGCCGGTCAGCGACCTGCAGAAGGACGCGCTGCGCTCCGAGGTCGCGGACATGAAGAACTCCGGCGAGCGCTGGGGCGGCGCCATCAACGCGGCCCTCTTCCTCAAGGAGTTCGTGGGCAACACGCCCTGGGTGCACCTGGATATCGCCGGTCCGTCCAACAGCCCCAAGGAGCGCGGCTACCTCAACAAGGGCGGCACGGGCGTCGGCGCGCGCACGCTGGTGGAGCTGGTGCGGCGCCGGGCCACGGAGCTGGCCTCGCAGCCGGAGCCCGCGAAGGCGCCCAAGGCCGCCAAGGCCCCGAAGGCCGCCAGGGCAAGCCGGCCCGCGCGTAGTCCCCCCCGGAGTCTCCGAGCCTCCGAGCCTCGGGGCCTCAGGGCCCACGCGTGAGCCGCGTGGGCCTTTACGGAGTCCGGGGCGTGGCGCGCACCGCCACGCTCGGCTCCGGGAGCGGACGGACGCCCGCCATCAGGGCGTCCACGCTCTCCGTGATGTCGGCGGAGGCCTCCGTGGGCCAGGTGGCCAGCATCATCAGCACGCGGCCGGAGTTGCCCTCGCGCACGGCCACCTTGCCGCGCACGCCCTCCCCCACCTGGAAGTCGAAGCCCACGGCGCTGTCCGACAGCGCGATGGGCCGCGGATCCGTGGTGGTGAAGCCCGGCTGCTGGCGCAGCCCCAGCGTCAGCCGCTCCGCGAACTGGACGGGGGTGGCCACGCCGGGCGCCACCTGCAGCACCACCTGGGCCCCCGTCACGCGGTGGCGCAGGATGACGGGAATCGCCAGCCCCTCCGGGGTGCGCTCGTTCGTCTCGTCCAGCTGCCACTCCGCCGTGGGCCGGACGATTTCGAAGCCCAGGTCCTCGTCCACGTAGCGCCGCGTGGTGGACGCGATGGCGGACTCTTCCGAAGCCCTGCCCGAGCCGCCCGTGCCGGGCTCCGCCTTCGTCACGGCCGTCCGGGACGCGCCACACGCCGTGCTCAGCAGCAGCACTCCCCACCCCAACATCCGCATCGCGCCCATGTCGCTCGTCCCCCGCCAGCCACCAGCCGTGGCGAGGAACGTGGCCACCCGCCCCGGGGCCCGCCAGGGGCACATGGGGGCGGTGTACGCTGTCCGACGGAGGAAACCTCCCGCCTGGGGCCCGGGCTACGTCAGGCCGCCCTGGAGGGTCCGGTAGGTGTTGGCCAGCCGCTCCGCCACGTCCGCCGGCAGCACGTTGCGCGCGGAGAACAGCGCGTAGGACACGAACGCGTCCAGCGCCTCCAGCGCCATGGCCCGCCCCACCGCCTCCCCGCCGCTGGTGGACACGTTGGCGCGCAGCCGGGCCACGTCCACGCGCCCGTCCGGCCCCAGCGTGACGCCCTGGTAGGCGTCCTCCAGCCCCGGGGGCGGCGACTCCACGAAGCCGCGCAGCAGGTCCACGTCGCGGCCCGCCTCGCGCAGCGCGCGGTGCACCAGCGACAGCAGGAGGTTGTAGC
>NZ_JBKGHJ010000819.1:0-2371 GCF_046520365.1 Corallococcus sp. 4LFB | reverse complement strand
CGCACGTCCCCGTGCACCACGCGCGCGCCATGCGCGGCCTGCAGCGCGCCCGCGACCTCCGCGCCCACGTGACACACGAACGCCTCCGACGGCCGCGCCCCGCGTCCCATCACGCGCCTGCGCGCCGTGGCCAGCGAACAGCCCGGGACGTAGTCCGACACCACCGTCAGCGTGTCGCGCGCGTCCACCTGGAAGCCGTGGAGCCTCGCGATGCCCGGATGCCGCAGCGGCACCGCCAGCGTCAGCGCCTCCTCCAGCGGACGCCGCGTCTCCGGCGCCAGTCCCGACGCCAGCAGGAACGTCTTCACCACCAGCGGGCGCGCTTCGACGGGCCCCTGCTCCAGCGGCCACACCAGGGACACCCACTCGCCCAGCGGGCCCCTCCCCAGCGGATGCAGGGGGGCGAACGCGGGCAGCCGGGAGGCGAACGGAAGCACGGACATGGCACCCTCCAACCCATCACAACCAACCTGTGACGTCAACCCGGGCGGTCCTACGCCACGGGTCCTGCGACTCCCCGGCACCCGGGCACGCGGCCCCGGGTGCCAGGAACGGCCCGAGGCTAGAAGTAGCCGCCGACCGTGGTCGTGATGCCGATGGTCACGTCGTTGCCGGAGAAGTTGCCCTGCTGCGAGCCCAGGCTGCCCACGTCCTGGCTGATGAGCGCGCGCACCTGCGGGCCGGCGCCCACGAAGAAGTGCGGCGAGACGTGGAACAGGATGGGGGCGTTGAAATCCAGGACGAAGTTCACGTCGCTGGCGCCCGGCACGTGGGCGAACTGCACGCCGAAGCCCGCCTTGGGCCAGAACGACACGCGCTCGTTGAGCGGCAGGTGGTAGCCCACGCGGCCCAGCACGCCCAGGCCCACGACGGTGCTGTCACCGAAGCCGAAGGACACCAGCGCGGACGCGCCCACCGACAGGTTCTGCTGGAGGAAGTAGTCCGCGGACGGCTCCAGGCGGATGAGGAACACTTCGTCGGCGGTGTTGTAGCCCAGGAAGCCGTTGAGCTCCTGGCTGATGACGACCTGGCTCGCCTGGCCGAAGTCGGACGCCTTGCCCGGGTCGCTGTTCAGGTCCGGCTCCTCGGCCGCGACCGCCTGCGACGACACCGCGAGCCCCGCCACCAGCGCCAGGCCCGTCCACTTGCTGTTTCCACGCATCGAGGTTGCTCCTCACGTTCGCGCCCGGCCGACCCTTCCCGGTGCGCATGCGGGGCCCCTTCTAGCCAAAGCCCGCTGCAACGCGAGGATGTTTTCCGACCCACCCAACACTTCGTTGACACGCCACCATCAGTGCCGCGATCACGAAAATCCTGATCGCGCTCCGCGCACCAGGCCGCGAGCGCCCAGCACCGCGCCGCCCACGACGCCCCCCGTGAGCGCCGCCAGTCCCAGCGTCGCGGTGAAGCGCTTCCACGCGGGCGTCGGCGGCACGCTGCCCCGGGGGCCCACGCCCTCGGCCACGGGGCTGAAGAGGTTGCCCTCCGGCCGGTACAGCGGCGTGTCCGTCGTCTGCATCCGCGCGCCGAAGCGGGAGAGCACCGCCTTGCCCACCGACGGCGCCACGCCGTTGAGCCACAGCATCAGCCGTCCCTGGAGGAACGCCGGCACCGACGTGCGGCCCGGCCGCTTCGCCAGCCGCACCACCGCCTTCGCCACCAGGTCCGCGTCGTACGTGGGCGGCACGGGCACGGGCTTCTTCCCGAGCATCGTGGGCGCGTGGTCGAACATGGGCGTGGACACGGACGGCACCAGCACGTTGGACACCTGGATGCCCGTGCCCCGCAGCTCCATCTCCAGCGACTGCGCCCACCCCAGCGTCGCGTGCTTCGCCGCCGAGTACGCGGACAACAGCGGCGCGGACCCCGCCGACAGCATGGACTGCACGTTGAGCACGTGGCCGTGGCCCTGCTTCCGGAAGTGCGGCAGCACCGCGCGCGCGAAGCGGAAGTAGCCGAAGCACGCCACGTCGAACACGCGCGTGATGTGCTCCCAGGGCAGCTGGTCGAAGTACCCGTAGGACTGCACCGCCGCCACGTTCACCAGCAGGTCCACGCGGCCGTAGTGCGCCACGCACTCGCGCACCACGCGCTCCACGTCCTCCGCCACCGTGACGTCGCCTTCACACACCAGGCACTCGCCGCCCTGCTGGAGCACCTCCACGCGCAGCCGCTCCAGCGCCGCCTGGCGCCGCGCGGTGACGCACAGCCGCACGCCCGCCTCCGCCAGGCGCAGCGCGGACTGCCAGCCCACGCCGCTCGACGCGCCCGTGACGATGGCCACCTGCCCCTTCAAGTCCTCGTGACGCGCCATGCGTTTCCCCTCCTCGCGAAGAGGTGGGGCTTCCGCACGGGCTTCGCACGAGGCAAG
>NZ_JBKGHJ010000818.1:0-2373 GCF_046520365.1 Corallococcus sp. 4LFB | reverse complement strand
CCGGGCGGGTGGGCGCGCCCCTCGCGGCGGAGATGCGGGAGGTCGCGCGGCGCGAGCCCTTGATGTCCTGGCCCCTGGCGACGGTGATGGTGCTGGGCGGGCTGGCGCTGCTGGGCATCGGGGGCAAGCTGGGCGAGGAGGGCGCGGTAGGGGCCGCCCTGTCGCTGGGCCTGTCCCAGCAGCTCGTGGGACTCACCGTCGTGTCCCTGGCCACCACGCTGCCCGAACTGGTCACCAGCCTCATGGCCGTGCGCCGCGGCCAGACGGACATGGCGCTGGGCAACATCGTGGGCTCCAACATCTTCAACCTGCTCTTCATCCTGGGCACCGCGGCGCTCATCGGCACCGTGCCGCTGCCCCCGGGCGGAACCGTCATCCTGCTGGCGGTGCTGGGCTTCACCCTGCTGCTCTTCCCGCTGTCCATCACCTTCGACTGGACCATCACCCGGCTCGAGGGGCTGCTGCTGCTCGCGCTGTACCTGGCCTTCATGGGCTGGCAGCTCTGGCTGGGGCTCGCCACCCCGGCGGCCCCGCCTCGGGGGCAGGCGGTTGGCAGGAACACGCCCGGTGGGTAACTGCAATGAATGCCCCGCTTCCGCCTGCGCGCCAAACTGACGTTGGGTGTCTGTCTGGTCCTGGTGCCGCTGCTGGGACTGCTGCTGTTCGGCATCGAGGAAGGGTATGAGATGCGCCGGGCCTCACTGCTCAACAGCATGGGGCAGACGGCGACCACGGCCGGGCTGCTCATCGACGCGTCGCTGGGTGACGCCATGCGCCTGGCGGAGACGCTCGCCGTGGGGACGGCCGGCCAGGACCTGCGCTCGCACGAGTTCCGGCGCTCCCTGGCGGACCTGGTGCGCCTGCGCGAGGACCTGCTCAACGTGGCCGTGTTCGACATCTCCGGCCAGCCCATCACCTCCGCCACGCCCTGGCCGGAGACGGCGGAGGGCATCCTGGACCGCCCCTACTTCCAGCACGTCCTCCAGACGAAGGAGGCAGGCGTCTCCGCCCTCCTCGTCGGCCGGGGCACGAAGCAGCCCACGGTGATCGCCGCCGCGCCCATCCTCAACGCGACCCGCCAGGTGGTGGGCGTGGTCACCGTCAGCCTGCGCCTGGACCGGGTCGCCCAGCGGATGCTCGACATCGAGCTGCGCCCCGGTCAGGCCCTGTTCGTCACGGACTCGCTCGGCCGGCTCGTCCTCCACACGGGGCGCCTGGAGTCCTCCTGGCGGGAGCGGGACCTCTCCGGCCTCCCGCGCATCCAGGAAGCCCTCTCCGCCGGGACACCGGTCCTCACGACGGACTTCGAGGGCGTCTTCCGGCAGGACCCGCGGATCGCCGCGCTCGTCCCCACCCCACGGCAGGGCTGGCTCGTCGGCGTCACGTGGGGCACGCGGGAGGCCTTCGAGGAGATGGCCGGCGTGCGCCGGCTCCAGCTCGCGGCCTTCACCGCCATCTCGCTCCTGGTGCTCGCGGGGGCGTACACGCTGGCCGCCTACCTCAGCGGGCGGGCGTCCCGGCTGGTGGATCACGCCCGGGCCCTGGGGCGGGGGGAATGGACGCCCATCCAGCTGTCGCGCCTGGGCACCGGGGACGAGCTGGACGAGCTCACCCACGCCTTCAACCACATGGCGGCGGAGCTGAAGTCGGAGCGCGAGCGGCGGGAGCGGTTCATCTCCGCCGTCGCCCATGACCTGAAGAACCTCATCACGCCGCTCACGCTGGCCACCCAGCTGCTGGGCTCCCCCTCGCGGCAAACGCCGGAGGCCCGGGAGCGGATGCTCGCACGGCTGGGCCGGCAGACGGCGGGCATCGAGCGGCTGGTGTCGGACCTGCTGGACGTGTCCCGGCTGCAGACGGGCCACTTCACCCTGTTCCGGCAGCCCTGCGACGTGGTGAAGGTGGTGCGCAGCGTCCTGGAGGAACAGCAGGAGGGGGCGGCCGGCCATGTGCTCGTGTACGAGGGCCGGAGCACCTGGGGGCGGAGGTGGATCCGGACCGCGTCGCGCAGGTGCTCACCAACCTGGTGGGCAACGGCATCAAGTACAGCCCGGAGGGCGGGACGGTGACGGTGACGGTGACCCAGACCGCGGACACGGTGGACTTGCGCGTCGAGGACCAGGGCATCGGCCTGCAGCCCCAGGAGCTCCAGGAGGTGTTCGCGCCCTACTCGCGCGCGGCGGAGGCCCGGAGCATCCGGGGGTTGGGCCTGGGGCTCTACATCTGCCGGGCCATCGTGGAGGCCCACGGCGGCACCATCGAGGCGCGCAGCGAGGGGCGCGGCCGGGGGACCACCTTCCTCGTCAGCCTCCCCCGTCACCCGCCCGGCGGCGCCACCCCGTAGAGGGGGCCGCGACCCAGGTCGGCCGAGCC
>NZ_JBKGHJ010000817.1:0-2374 GCF_046520365.1 Corallococcus sp. 4LFB | reverse complement strand
GGGGAAAAGGACAGGCGTCCGGGCCGGTGGGCTCCGGAAACACGGCTGCCCGCCGTCCCCGGGCTTCGGTGGGGACGCGCGGGCAGAAGGCTCCTGTAGGAGAACCCTCGTTTCGAACAGTTCATCTCTCAGCTCCACCTGGACCGGGACTTCGAGGACCGGATGGGGAACGCCTTTTCTGGGATTCCTACCGGGTCCTCAACTTCGTCGTGGATCTTCCACTCCGGATGGATCCCTTCCTTCCTCCACCTGAGAGTGATATCCACCCCCGGAACGGTGGGGCACCTTCGCGCTCGTTGAGTCCCAGAACGCGGACGAAGAAATAGCGCGCCGTAACGAAATCGGTGACAACGCTCATGAGAGCTACAAGCGAAGGCAGAAGCGCCGTGTCCTCAACCGCTTGAGCCGGGGGCTCGTGGTACCCAGGCGATAGGGTTGAGTCCATTATCAAGAACTTGGCCTGGATTGATGTCAGTAGTTGAGCCGGAAAACATGGACATTGGCGGACGTCGCGTCCGCCTCTGTCCATGCAACGAGTGGCTGCCCATTGGCGTCCATCGAGACGGAAGGGCCAAAGGCAGGGGTGCCGCTGGCCGTCAGTGCGCTGAGCGGCATTCCCATGGGCTTCCATGAGGAGTCAACCCAACGGCTGACAAGAATGCTGCGTTCAGACGCCGTGACACCGCTCCAGGCAAGGACATGTGGAGTGCCTGCACCCAGTGCGAGGCTGGGCGAATTGTTCCCCGTAGAACCGTTGCTGGCGAGCGTGGGGGTGCTCCAGTCACTTCCTTCCCACCGCGCCCAATAAAGCATGTCATCCGTTTCCGTCTGGGTTGGCGATTGTACCCACGACACCCAGGGGCGCTGCGTCGCATCCACTGCGGCCGAAAGCGCTCGTACGTCTGTTCCAAGCGTTGTTCCGCCGAGGAGAGATACGTCGTTGGCGAGAACGGCCACACCTCTGCGTGAGGCTGTGTCGTCGTAGACCGAATAGGCAGTGAAGATGCTCGTGCCGGACGCGGCTACTGAGATGCCGTCCGCATTGAAATGGTTGGCGGGTTGGTTAGGGTTCAGGTCGATCCATGCCGAGCCTGATGATGGAAGCTTGAACCCACGGACCTTCGAGTTGTTTCCATCGTGCTGGGTGGCATGGAAGACAAGGTCTTCGTTGGCTCCGACGACGAGCCGCGCCTGCATGGCGTATTCTTGCGAACTGGAGACCAGCGGAATGGATGGCAATGAAGTCCAGGTGCTTCCCGTCCACCGACGCGCGAACACGTCTCGGCCCTGGCCATCGCCAGTGGCCTCATCCCAGACGACGACCGGGCGGTTGGAGGCGTCGATTGCCAGGTCGGGCCTCGCTGCATCTGTTCCAAGCGCAGTCAGACCGCTCAGCGGCGCACCCAACATGTCCCAGGCCGTACCGGACCACCTGGCAACGTAGATGTTCCGGGTCGAGCCATCGGGTTCCGACCAGGCAATGACAGGTCGACCCTCGCGGTCCACCTTCAATACGACGTCTTCGGCCGACGTCCTGCCAGCCACCGCGCTGATGGCTCCACCGAGAGGAAGCCAGGAAGGAGCCGTGAACTTCCAGGTCGGAGCGGTCTGCACTCCGTTACCTGCCAGATCCGTGGTGTTGCTCACGAGTAGCGTGAGATCAACGGAGATGGTGTCTGGAGCCACCAGGGGAACGCTCGGAGTGACAGTCAACACCTGGCTGTCCGCAGAGAGCGCCACCGATTTGGGTATGGCTACACCCGCGCCCGTCTTGAGCCCGACCGCCGCCTCCGTCACCGAGAGGGGGTTCATGGGCTCACTGAAGGTGACCTGGATGGCCTCGTGGACGCCCACCGTGGCCGCATCCCGGGCCGGCAGGAAGGACGCCACGGTGGGCGCGGTCCGGTCGACGATGACCGTCCTCGGCGTGCTGGTGAAGACCGCTCCTCCCCGGGTTGCGCGGATGGACAGTTGGTACGTGCCCTCGGCCTCGGAGGTGGTGTCCCAGGTGAACGAATAGGGGCTCCCCGTGGGCTTCACGAGCACCGTCGTGTCCTTCAGGATTTCCACCTGCTCCGCCGCGCCGCCTTCCACCGTGAACTGGAGGAGCAGGGGGCCTCGCGTGTATGCCTTGCCGGGCGTGGGCACGACCCAGTTCACCACCAGGTCTCCGGGCTTCCCGACCGTCACTGCCACCGTGGCCTGCTTCGTGACCGTGCCGCTCTTGCCCTGGAGCGTCAGCGTGTAGGCACCGGGCACCGTGCCTGCCCCCACGCGGATGCTCAGGGTCGCGCGCGTTTCTCCCTTGGGCAGGGTGAATGCCTGGAGCTCGATGCCCGCGGGCGGGGACACCAGGCTCCAGGTGACGGCACCT
>NZ_JBKGHJ010000816.1:0-2375 GCF_046520365.1 Corallococcus sp. 4LFB | reverse complement strand
CCTGGCGGCCTCCGCCGGGGCGGCCCTGTTCGCGCTGGCGTCGGTGCCCCTGTACTTCGCCCCCCGGGCCATGAGCGAGAACGCCTCCGTGCTGCCGGTGGCGCTGGGCCTGGCCCTGGCGCTGCCGGCCTCCGCGTCCCGGCGGGCCCTGGTGACGGGGGCGTCCCTGCTGGGGCTGGCGGTGCTGCTGCGGCTGCAGAACGGCGTCTTCTGCGTGGGGCTGCTGGCGGTGCTCCTGGCGCGGCGCCAGTGGCGCCAGGCGGGCGTGGCGCTGGCGGTGCTGTCCGGGTGGGCCTTCGCCTACGGCCTGCTGGACAAGCTCACCTGGGGCCGGTGGTTCCACTCCGCTATCGTGTACCTGGACTTCAACCTGGTGCAGGGCAAGGCGGCCCAGTGGGGCACGGAGGCCTTCGACTACTACCCGCGCATCCTGCGCCGGGCGATGCCGGGGCTGTCCGTGCTGGTGGGCGCGCTGGCCTGCTGGGCTGCCCCGGGCGCGGGGCCTGGCCTTCCTGACGGCGGCCTTCGTGCTGCTGCACGCGTACCAGCCGCACAAGGAGCTGCGCTTCCTGGTGCCGGTGCTGCCCCTGCTGGCGGCGCTGGCGGGCGTGGGGCTGGACGCGGTGCTGCGCGTGCTTCGCGGCTTCCCCCGCGCGGGCCACCGCCACGGTGGCGGTGGTGGCGGCGGCGCTCTTGTCCGGCGCCAACGCGGGGGCGCTCACCTTCGGCGAGCTGGGCCAGTACGAACGCGTGCGCCCCCAGGACAGCGCGTGGGACGACCAGGGTCCGGTCAACCGGCTGCTGGAGGCCGCGGGAAGGCGCGACGACGTGTGCGGCCTGAAGGTGGAGACGGTCCACCAGGCGTGGACGGGGGGCTACAGCTACTTCCACCGGAAGGTGCCGCTGTATCCCCACAACGGCCCCGGCCGGGGCTCCAACCGCTTCAGCCACGTCATCACCCGGGAGGGCTACGAGGGCGCGGGGACGGCGGTGGCCCGGGAGGGCCCGCTGGTGCTGGTGAAGCTGCCCATCGCGGGCTGCACGCCGGACCCCGGCTATTCGTGGCGACTGCCCTGAGGGGGACAGTCCGGGCCCAGAAGGCCCTTCCTGCCCCACCGGGGGGTTGGTAAGCCAGGGCCATGCCCGAGTCCGACTGCCTCTTCTGCAAGATTCGCGATGGCCTCATCCCGGCGAAGGTCGTCTACCAGGACGAGGACTGCCTGGCCTTCGAGGACATCAACCCCCAGGCCCCCACCCACGTGCTGTTCATCCCGCGCAGGCACATCGCCACGGTGAACGACCTCACGGCGGAGGACCGGGAGGTGGTGGGCAGCCTCTACATCGGCGCGGCGAAGCTGGCGCGCGAGCGGGGCTTCGCGGACACGGGCTACCGGGTGGTGATGAACACCCAGCGCGACGCGGGCCAGACGGTGTTCCACATCCACCTGCACCTGCTCGCGGGCCGCCCCTGCACTGGCCGCCGGGCTAGCCGTTCCCCGCCGTCCGCCCCCGGGTGTGCCCACGCCCGGGGCGCCCGGTGCTAGCGTTCCCGGGCGCGTGGCCCGCCCTCTTCCCGGGCGGGCCGCCCGTCATGTTCAGTGCCCAGTCGTCGCCCCAGTCCCGCCGTGCCTACTCCCGCCTCGCCGTGCTGCTGGCCTCCGTGGCCGGCGCGGTCAACGCCGTGGGGTTCGTGGCGCTGGGCGCGCACGCGTCCCACATGTCCGGCAACATGGCCACGCTGGGCGAGTCCCTGGGCCAGGGCCGCTGGGACACGGCGCGGCTGCCCGCGCAGCTGATGGGGCTGTTCGTCGCCGGGCTTCTGCGCGACGGGCTGCTGGACGCCTCCCGGCACCGCACGCGAGGACGGCACGTGGCCGCGCTGCTGCTGGAGGCGCTCGTGCTGGGCGGCGTCGGCGTGGGCATGGCGTCCATGCCGGACACCCGCGCGCCGGCGCTGCTCTGGGGCATCGCCTTCGCCATGGGGCTGCAGAACGCGCTCGTCACGCGGGTGTCCGGCGCGGTGGTGCGCACCACGCACGTGACGGGGCTGCTCACGGACATCGGCATCCAGCTGGTGCAGATGCTGGCGTGGGTGCGCGACGGCGTCCGGGGAGAAGGCGCGCCGGGGCTGTGGCGCCGCGTGAGGGACCTGCCCTCCGCCGTGCAGTTCGAGCGCACGCGGCTGCACCTGGGGCTGGCGCTGGCGTTCCTCGCGGGCTCCGCGCTGGGCCCGTACCTGTTCCTGCGCCACGGGGCGGTGACGCTGGTGCTGCCGTGCGCGGTGCTGGGCGTGCTGGCCGCGCTGGACTTGCGGATGAACGTCAAGCCCGCGCCGTCCCCCGCCGCACCGGACCGCTGACGCGCGCGCCTTCGCG
>NZ_JBKGHJ010000815.1:0-2380 GCF_046520365.1 Corallococcus sp. 4LFB | reverse complement strand
CGGTGCGGGCCGGGAGCGCGGGCGTGGACGGGGCCTGGCTCAGGACGAACCCCGTCAGCGCCTCCACCGTGGGGTGGTTCCAGAGCGCGGTGGCGGACAGCCGGATGCCGGTGCGCGCCTCGATGCGGTTGCGCAGCTCCAGCGACATGACGGAGTCCATGCCCAGCGTGCGCAGCGGCTGGTCCATGGGGACCCGCGCCGGGGCCAGCTTGAGCACCGTGGCCACCACCTGCCGCAGCTCGTCCTCGGCGCGGGACCGCCGCCGCGAGGGCTCCAGCGCGCCCAGCTCGTCGAACAACGTCCGGGCCGCGAGCGCGGCCGGGCGGGCCTCGTCGCTCCGGGGGACGGCGGGGCGCGCCACGTCGAGCACGCGGACCTTCAGCCCGTCGACGTGGAACAGGGGCTCGCCCGCGTCGGTGAACGCCACCACGTCCACCAGGAACACCGGGCCCTCACCGACGGGACGGCGCCGCGCGTGGACGTGGAAGGCCCCCTCCGGGAGGCGGTGGAGCGCGAACCCGTCCACCCCCACGCTGATGAGCTGCCGTCCCCGGAACACGAGGCTGGGCGGCAGCGTGGCGATGGAGAGCTGGAGCGCGGAGTCGATGCAGGCCACCTGGGCCAGCTCCGGGTCCACGGACGCCGCGGGCGCCAGGGCGCGCCCCAGCGCCTGCGCCTCGCGGGACCAGACGCAGTCCACGCCACGGAAGGCGGCGCGGTACTCCAGCCCGCAGCCCGCCAGCAGCTCGTAGTACCGCACGGAGTCCAGGAGCATCGCCGCGGAGCCGCGCAGCGAGTCCGGAGCGCCAGCGCCTCCTGCGCCGCTCCCGGCCCACCGCCGCCGCCGGCCCCGTGTCCACCAGGACCCGCGCGTGGGGCACCCACGTGCGGCCCTCGCCCTGGGAGAACACCTGGAGCTCGCGCTGCGCGTCGCGCACGGAGAGCACGGTCTGCACGCGCGGCGCGGGCCCGGAGCCCAGCACCAGCGGCTGCGGGAAGGCGATGTCCCGCAGCGCCACGGGCGCGGTCCCCAGCGCCTCCTTCGCGGCGCGCAGGGCCATGGACAGGAAGACGGCGCCGGGGACCACGGCGTCGCCGGCCACGCGGTGGTCGGAGAGGAAGCCGGACACGTCCGCGCTCCACTCGGCCTGCCAGTGGTGCAGCCGCGGCTCCATGGCGGACGGGAAGTGGCTGCCCAGGAGCCCCTCGCCGCTCGGACGGCTGGCGGCGGCGGGCGCACGGACCCCGGACGCCGGCTCCAGCCAGAAGCGCTCGCGCTGCCACGGGTAGGTGGGCAGGGGCACCCCGGGGCGCCCCGCGCGGGTGAGGGCGCTCCAGCCAGGCTCCAGCCCCCGCGTGTAGAGCGCCGCCACGGAGCGCAGCAGCGTCTCGCGCTCGGACTCGTTGCGCCGCAGCGACGGCAGCACCTCGCCCGGCTGGCCCACGTCCGCCAGTTCCTGCTCCACGGCGGGCAGCAGGATGGGATGCGGGCTCATCTCGATGAAGACGTCATGCCCCGCCTCGCGCGCGCGCCGGACCGCCGAGGCGAAGAGGACGGGGTCGCGCAGGTTGCGCACCCAGTAGCCCGCGTCGAAGTCGCGGCCGTCCGTCACCGCGTCCAGGACCGTGGAGTGGATGGGCACCGCCGACGGCGAGGGCTGGACCTCCGCCAGCACCTCCAGCAGCTCACCCTTCAGCGCGTCCATCTGCGGGCTGTGGGAGGCGACGTCCACCTTGACCCAGCGCCAGAAGACGCCGCGGGCCTGGAGCGCCTGGGAGATGACCTCCAGCGCCTGCGGCTGGCCCGACAGCACGGTGGAGCGGGAGCTGTTGCTCACCGCCACGGCGACGTGCGCCTCGTGGCCGCGCAGGACCTCCCGGGCCTCGTCCAGCGTGAGCTCCGCGGCGAGCATGGCGCCCTGCCCGCTCACCCGGCGCAGCAGCTGGCTGCGGCGGCAGATGATGCGCGCGGCGTCCTCCAGGCCCAGCGCGCCCGCGACATACGCCGCGGCGACCTCGCCCATGCTGTGGCCGATGACCGCCTTCGGCTGCACGCCCCAGGAGCGCCAGAGCGCGGCCAGCGCCGCCTCCACGGCGAAGAGCACCGGCTGCACCACGTCCACCCGGGCCATCCGGGACGCGGACTCGGACGCCTCCAGCTCCTCCAGCACGGACCAGCCGGTGAGCGCGTGGATGGCGGCGTCGCACCGCCCCAGCTCCGCGCGGAAGGCCGGCTCCTCGCGCAAAAGCTGCCGGGCCATGCCGTGCCACTGCGAGCCCTGCCCCGGGAAGACGAACACCACCGAGGGCGCCTTCGCGAGCGCCGGGGTCACCAGCCGCTCATGGGGCTCGCCCCGGGCGTACGCGTCCAGCGCCTGGG
>NZ_JBKGHJ010000814.1:0-2392 GCF_046520365.1 Corallococcus sp. 4LFB | reverse complement strand
GCGGTCGGGGCCCGGCAGGCATCGAGGGCGCCCCGCGTCCACCGGGCCGGCAGGAAATGCGCGGGGCTCGTAGCGCTCGCGCAACAATTGCGCCCGGGCTCGCGCCGCCGGGCGCGGCCTTGCCCGGCCGCGGGGAGGGCGCGGGGGCCCGGCGGCGGCATGAAGCTTGAAGTGTCGGGAGTCAGTCAGTCAGTCCCCTCCCGCTCGCTGGAGCCATCGCCCATGTCGCCCCCGTCCTCCTGGTCCGCGCCTCGCGGAGTCCTGCTCGCCGCGCTCCTCACCGCGGGCTGCGCGGGCTCCACGCGGGAGACGCGAGCGGAGCGCTCCGCGCCCCTGCCGCCTCCGCCCACGTCGGTGGCGCTCACCGTGGGCTACGAGGAGGCGGTGAGGCTGGGGGCGGCGTACGCGCGGAACCAGGGTCCGGCCCTGGAGCTGGTGATGGCGAAGCAGGGGGCGGCGTCCTGGTGGCTGCGCTTCGCGTCGCCGGAGGGCCACTCCCTGCTGGACCTGCGCGTGGACGGGCACACGGCGGCGGTGGAGCCCATCCCGCTGCCTCCGCCCCGCCCTCGCGCGGAGTGAGCCCGCCCGAAGACGGCGTCCTTTCATCCACTGACCCCCTCAAGTAAACGGGACCGGATCCCCAGGTCCCCCGGAGGCTGCACTGGCGACTCTCATGATGGTGCTGCTCGGCGCCGTGGCGGTGATGGTGGCGATGATCGCCTACGCCGCGGGGCATCTCACCGCGAACGGGCTGGGGCGCCTGGTGCTGCTCGGCGGGCTGGCCCTGCTGCCGCTGGCCGTCAGCGGGGCCGGGGTCGCGGTGGGCGTGCACGAGTCGAGCGAGACGCAGTTCTGCATGGGCTGTCACGAGATGGAGCGCTACGGGCAGAGCCTGTTCGTGGACAACCCCAACGCCCTGGCCGCGGTCCACTACCAGAAGCGCCTCATCAGCCGCGACTCCACCTGCTTCTCCTGCCACACGGACTACGCGCTCTTCGGGGACGCGAAGGCCAAGCTCAACGGCCTGCGGCACGTCTGGGTCCATTACTTCGGGACCGTCCCCCCGGAGCCCCGGCTCTATCAGCCGTATCCCAATTACAACTGTCTCCACTGCCACAATGATGCGCGCGGGTACCTGGAGGGCGGGCCGCACCGGGAGCTCCAGGCGGAGCTGCGGAGCGGGGCACGCTCGTGCCTGACCTGCCACGACGTCGCGCATGACCTGGAGGGCGTGAAGGCCCAGAACTTCTGGCTGCCGGAGCGACAGCGTCCATGAGCCACGAGAAGCGCATCCGGGTGGCGGCCCTCTTCGTCCTGGCGGGGCTGCTGGTCCAACTGTTCACACGCCTCGCCTGGTCCCCGCTGGCCTTCGTGGTGTCCACCGCGGTGGGCGTGCCCCTGGTCCTGCTGGGCATCCTGCTCTACGGCATCACGGTCTGGAGGATCTTGAAGGAGCAGAAGGCCCTATGAGGTCCTCCACGTCCGCGCTCCTTCGTCGGGGACCGTGGCGGGTGGGGCTCGTCGCCCTCCTGCTGCTCACGACCCCCATCTTCGCCGTGAACTCGCCGCAGGACGTCCGGCTGCCTCCGCTCAAGGAGCGCGCCGCGCCCCCTCCGGCGCTGTTCTCCCACTGGGGACACAACTCCCTTCACTGCTACAGCTGTCACCCCGGCACCTTCCCGCAGGCCCGGCTGGGCTTCACCCACCAGGACATGCGGGAGGGGCGCTACTGCGGACGCTGCCATGACGGTCGTGCCGCGAAGGCCCAGGGCTCCATGAACTGCGAGGCGTGCCATGCGCGTCATTGACCCGGGCACGTGGACGCTGCTCGCCTGCGCGCTGGTGCTGTCCGCCCCCAGCCCCACGCGGGCGCAGTCGCAGGAGGAGCAGCGGCGGCGGCTCCAGGAGCGGCTGGGAATCAAGCCGCCCCCCGCGCAGCCCGCGCCCGACGCGGGCGTCGCCGCTCCGGCAACGCCGTCCCCCACGGAGGCCACGCGGACTCCCGCCGCGCCACCGGCCCGCACTCCCGCCAGCGCGCCTCGGCCGCGCGTGCCGGGCTTCGCGGAGGACGCCCGGCCCATCCTGGAGAAGGCGTGCGGGAACTGCCACGGCCCGGGGGGAATGGCGTCCCGGTCCCGCTGGGTGCTCAAGGGTGAGCCGGCGGACTACGAGGCCACCCTGCGCTTCGTGCAGCCCGCCACCCCCGCCCAGAGCCCGCTGCTCAAGAAGGGCACCGGCACCACGCTCCACGGAGGCAGGAAGGCCCTCGCCGTGGAGTCGGCGGAGTACGCCACGCTCCTGCGGTGGATTGAAGGTGGCGCCCCGCCCGGCAAGGCCCGCGGCGCACAGGCCACGGCCGAGGCCGTCCCTGGCGCTCCCCGGCCCTCCCACG
>NZ_JBKGHJ010000813.1:0-2405 GCF_046520365.1 Corallococcus sp. 4LFB | reverse complement strand
GGCGCTGCCGCGCGAGCTGGCCGAGTCGCTGCTCCAGCGCTGCCGCGCGCTGTGGAACGTGTACGGCCCCACGGAGACGACGGTGTGGTCCACGGCGCACGCGGTGGCGTCGGGCACGGGCAGCGTGCCCATTGGCCGGCCCATCTCCGGCACGCGGGTGTACGTGCTGGACAGCGGGCTGAACCCGGTGCCGCGCGGCGTGCCGGGCGAGCTGTTCATCGGGGGCGAGGGCGTCACCCGGGGCTACCTCCACCGGCCGGACCAGACGGCGGAGCGCTTCCTCCCGGACGCGCACGGCGGCGTGCCGGGCCTGCGCGTGTACCGCACGGGCGACCGCGTGCGGTGGGCGGCGGACGGCGTGCTGGAGTACCTCAACCGCGTCGACAACCAGGTGAAGCTGCGCGGCTACCGCATCGAGCTGGGGGAGATTGAAGCCGTGCTGAGCCAGGCCCCCGGCGTGCGCGACGCCGCCGTGGTGGTGCGCGGCGCCGCCGCCGACGCGCGCCTCGTGGGCTACGTGGTGGCGCGTCCCGGCCAGACGCTGGAGTCCCCGGCCCTGCGGGCGCTCCTGAAGGAGCGGCTGCCCGAGTACATGGTGCCGTCCGCGCTGGTCGTGCTGGACGCCATGCCCCTGACGCCCAACGGGAAGGTGGACCGTAAGGCCCTGCCCGCGCCGGACGTGTCCACCGAGGCCGCGCGCGAGTTCGTCGCGCCCCGCACGCCGATGGAGGCGCAGGTGGCGGAGCTCTACGCGTCGCTCCTGAACGTGCAGCGGGTGGGCGCGACGGACAGCTTCTTCGAGCTGGGAGGCCACTCGCTGCTCGCCACGCGGCTGACGTCGCGGTTGCGCACGGCGTACCAGGTGGACCTGCCCCTGCAGGCGTTGTTCGAGTCCCCCACGGTGGCGGACCTGGCGGCGCGCATCGCGGCCTCGGCGAGGGATCCAGGCATCGCCGGCCCGCCCCCGGTGGTGCCGGTGCCGCGCACGCGGAAGCTGCCCGTGTCCTTCGCGCAGCAGCGGCTCTGGGTGCTGGAGCAGTTCGATCCGGGCTCGGCCGCGTACAACATGCCGTTCTCGCTGCGGCTGACGGGGGCGCTGAACCTGGAGGCCCTGCGCCGCGCCCTGGAGCGGGTGGTGCACCGGCATGAGTCGCTGCGCACCACCTTGCGGCCGGACACGGACGGGCCCGTGCAGGTCATCGCGCCGCCCGAGCCGCTGGTGCTGCCGGTGGTGGACCTGCGCGCCCTTTCGCCGGAGCAGCGCGACGCGGAGGTGAAGCGCCGCACGGAGCTGGAGGTGCGGCTCCCGTTCAACCTGGAGGAGGGGCCGCTGCTGCGCGTGTCCGCGCTGGTGCTGGATGCGCGGGAGCACCTGGTGCTGCTGACCCTCCACCACGCCGTCTTCGACGGCTGGTCCATGAGCATCCTGATGCGGGAGCTGTCGGAGGCCTACCGGGCCCTGGTGGCGGGGACGCAGCCCGTCCTGCCCGCGCTGCCCTTCCAGTACGCGGACTTCGCGGTGTGGCAGCGCGAGTGGCTGTCCGGCGCGGAGAAGGAGCGGCAGCTCGACTGGTGGCGCCAGCAGCTCGAGGGGATGCCGTCCGTGCTGGAGCTGCCCACGGACCGTCCGCGAGGCCTGCGCGAGGCGCATCCCGGCGCGCTGCTGCCGGTCGCCCTCCCCCTGGAGCTGACGCAGGCCGTGGAGGCCCTCTGCGTGCGCGAGGGCATCACGCCCTTCATGTTCCTGCTCGGCGCGCTCCAGGTGTTGATTGGCCGCTACTCCGGTCAGGACGACGTGAGCGTCGGTTCCTCCGTCGCGGGACGCAACGACGCGCAGCTGGAGGGGCTGCTCGGGTTCTTCGTCAACACGCTCGTGCTGCGCACCCGGATGGGCGGCGAGCCCACCGTGCGGGAGCTGCTGGGCCGCGTGCGCACCACCACGCTGGGGGTGCTCGCGAACCAGTACGTGCCGTTCGAAGAGCTCCGGCCGATGCGCAGCCTGCGCGAGTCGCCGTTGTTCAACGTGCTGTTCCTGATGCAGAACATCCCGGAGGTGGACCTCTCGCTCGCGGGCGTGAAGGTGCAGGTCGAGGAGCGCACGGGCGCGTCCGCGAAGTTCGACCTCACGCTCTCGCTGTCTCGGACCGAGAAGGGCTTCACGGGCGAGCTGGAGTACGACACCGACCTGTTCGACAGGTCCACCGTCACGCGGATGATGCGGCACCTGCGGCGGGTGGTGGAGGGCTTCGTCGCGAAGCCGGAGCAGCGCGTGTCGTCACTGCCGTTGCTCACGGAGGAGGAGCGCGAGCAGGTGCTGGTGGCGTGGAACGCCACGCGGGCGCCCTTCCCGGAAGCGTGCGTGCACTCGCTCTTCGAGGCGCAGGTGCGCAACGCGCCCGAGGCGC
>NZ_JBKGHJ010000812.1:0-2419 GCF_046520365.1 Corallococcus sp. 4LFB | reverse complement strand
GCTCAACGGCCTGCTGATGGACGCGCCCGACGACGCCAGGGCCCGCTTCGTGCTGGACGTGCTGCGCGAGCGGGTGCGACGGCGAAGGAAGCGCCGTCGCGGCGGCCGTCGGCGGAGGACGACGAGTCCCGGACGAAGACCGTGGAGGTGTCCGCGCTGGCGCTGTCGGACCCGGAGCTGGGGAGCACGGTGGTGGAGATGCCGGTGGTGCAGGCGCCGCCAGCGCGGGCTCCGCGAGCCGACACGGTGCAGGTCCCGCTGGGCGAGTGGGCCGGGCTGGGACGGACGGCGTCGCGAGGACCGGAGTTCCCCTGGGAGGACGAAGGACCGGGCAAGGCCCGGGGGGTGACGCCGCCGCGGGGGGTGAGGTCGGTTCCGGAGCCCGTGCCGTACATGCGGGGGACGGAACGGAGTGGGGTGGACTCCGGTGCCAGGGCTTCGGAGGCACGGGGGCTCGAGGCTGAAGGCTCCGCTGAGAAGCCGGAGTCCGTGGCGCAAGGGACCGGCGAGAAGGCACCGGAACCGGCGCGCCCTGCCGAGGTCGTGCAGTCGCTGAGCGACAAGGGCACCGGGGCCTCGGGTGAGTCGCCGCTGAGGGAGGGGGTGCCGGCGTCGGTGGATGCGTCGAATGTCCTGCCGTCCGGCGACGCGCCTTCGATGACCGATGCGGAGAACGAAGCGGCCTTGAGCGCGTCGCCGTCCGCGGCCGTGGCGCCGAAGTCCGAGAGCGTCACTGCGGCGCCGGATGTGGCGCAGGCACCTTCGAGTGCGGTCGTGGTGTCGACGGGGGTCGCCGCATCGGATGTGGTGCAGGCGCCTGAAAGCGCTGGGGACGTATCGAGCGCATCGGTGTCCGCGGAGGCGACCCAGGCGCCTGAGCGCGGCGCTACGGTGTCGAGCGATTCGTCCGCGAGCGCCACGGAGGTGCCTGGGCACGTCATCACGGCACTGGGTGTAACGCCGTCCGCGGAGGTGCCAGAACACGTCCTCGCGGCGTTGAGCGCATTGCTGCTGGCGGACGAGACACAGGCTCCTGCTCGCGCCGAAATGGCATCGCGCGCATCGTCTTCCGCCGACGTGCCACAGGCACCGGAGCACGGTGTCGCGGTGCCAAGCGTATCGTCGGCCGAGGATGCGCCACGGACGTCTGAGCGTGTTGAAGCCGCGGCGAGCGCGTCGTCGTCAGTGGATGCGGCACACGCGCCTGGGCACGTCGCATCGCCAGCCAACGCGGCACAGGCTCCCGAGCACGTGGCTGCGACGTCGAACGCGCCGTCACCGCCCGCGGACACGGCGGTAGCGTCCGAAGCGACGTCGTCGGATGCAACGCAAACGCCCGGCGAGAAGTCCATTGCCGCACCGGGGGCGTCGTCGGCGACACCGACGCCTGAAGAAGAGGCTGTGACGCCGAGCACATCGCCCGTCGATGCGGCCTCCGCGTTCGAAAAGGCGCCGGAAGCCCCTCCGGTGTTCGAGTCGACGCAGGTCTTCGGCAAGAGGCTCGAAGAGGCATCCCCAGCCGATACCGCACAGGCCCTCGAAGAAGAGGCCGCGACGGCGGCGCGGAAGCCATCCGGGGAAGCACCCTCCGTCGTGGTGGGGGCATCCTCGAAGAGCGCGAGTCACGACGAAGCCGCACCGGAGCGGATGCCGCCGCGTCCCCTCGTATCGGTGCTGGTCCCGGGAGCGCCCTCCAAGGCTTTCGACGAGGACGAATCCACGTCGGAGATGCTCCTTCCGCGTCCGGCCGGCTCGGCGGCTGAGGCGCCGGCGAAGGCCTCCGACGAGGACGCAGCGGCGACGGAGAACCTCCCCCCGCGTCGGTCCGAGCCGGCCGGGACGCAAGCAAAGCCATCCAGCGAGAGCGCATCGACGCCGAAGAAGACGCCTCCACGCCAGCCGGATGCGGTGCTGGTGCCGGGCGGTCCCTCGAAGGGCTTCGACGCGGACGAAGCGACGTCGGAAGTCATCCTCCCGCGTCCGGCCGACGCTTCCGCGAAGACCCCGGATGCACGCGCGTCGGCGGAGCGGAGTTCTCCCCGCGCGGTCCTGGTGCCTGGCGCGCCGGCCACGGCGTTCGACGACGAAGAGTCGACCTCGGAGCTCATCCCTCCCGAGCGTGCCGAAGCGGAGAAGGGTGCTTCCGCGTCAACGCAGCCCCGTGCCGAGAAGCCAGCCGCTCCGCGACGGGCCTCCGTGCTGGTCCCCGCCACCGCGAAGCCCGCGTTCGACGAAGAGGAGTCGACGTCGGAAGTGGTCTTCCCGCAGCCGGATTCCGCCACGCCCCGCGCACCGGCGCAGGCAACCCCCGCGGCTCCCAAGCGCGACTCCACGCGCCTCCCCTCGGTGAAGCCCACCGAGCCCGGCGCGAGCCCGGCTCCGGACGCGGCTCCCTCCGCGCGCGGCTCGGACGAGGGCT
>NZ_JBKGHJ010000811.1:0-2421 GCF_046520365.1 Corallococcus sp. 4LFB | reverse complement strand
GGCCACCGTCGCGCGCATGCTGGGGCACCTGCGTTCGGTGCTCCAGGCCGTCGTCCGGGACGTGCGGCAGCCCCTGTCCGCGCTGCCGCTCATGGACGAAGCCGAGCAGCGCCAGTTGCTCATCGACTGGAACGACACGCGGTCGCCGTTCCCCCACGAGACCTCCATCCACCAGCGCTTCGCGGAGCAGGCGCGCGCGACGCCGGACGCGGTGGCCGTGGTCTTCGGCGACGAACACCTCACGTACCGGCAGCTGGACGAGCGCGCCAACCAGCTCGCCCACGCGCTCATCGGCCTGGGCGTGCGTCCGGGCACTCGCGTGGCGCTGGGCCTGGGACGCTCGCTCGACCTCATCGTGGCCATCCTTGGCGTGCTCAAGGCCGGCGCGGCCTACGTCCCGCTGGAGATGAGTTACCCCCACGAGCGCCTCGCGATGCTGCTGGAGGACTCCGGCGCCCCCGTGCTGGTGACCCGCTCCGACTGGGAGCAGAGCCTCCCGTCCTTCTTCGGCGCCACCCTGCTGCTGGACGACGAGGCCCCGCTCCTCGCGCGCAAGCCGACTCACGCGCCCAGCGTGTCCGCGTCCGCGGACAGCCTGGCCTACGTGATGTTCACCTCCGGCTCCACCGGCCGGCCCAAGGGCGTCATGGTGCCCCACCGCGGCGTCATGCGGCTGGTGTGCGGCGCGTCCTACTTCCGCTTCGGCCCGGAGCACCGGTACTTCCAGCTGGCGCCCACCGCCTTCGACGCCTCCACGATGGAGATCTGGGGCGCCCTGCTGCACGGGGCGCAGCTGGTGCTCGCGCCGCCGCATTCGCTGTCGCTGGAGGAGCTCGCGGCCTTCTTCCGCCGCCATGCTCCGACGAGCGTCGTCCTTACCACCGCGCTCTTCGAGCAGCTGGCGCTCCACCAGGGAGAGACCCTGGCGCGGGTGTCCCAGCTCATGATTGGCGGCGACGTGATGCCCGCCGAGCGCGCCCGTCAGCACCTGGCGAAGCTGGCCCCCGGTTCCGTGCTCATCAACGGCTACGGCCCCACGGAGAACACCACCGCCTCCACCGCGCACATCATGACCGCGGCGTCCGCCGTCGGGCATGCGGTGCCCATCGGCAAGCCCATCGGGCAGTCGACGGTCTACGTGCTGGACACCCACCTGCGGCCCGTGCCCGTGGGCGTGGCCGGTGAGCTGTTCGTCGGTGGCGCCGGCCTGGCGTGGGGCTATCTGCGCCGCCCCGACCTCACCGCCGAGCGCTTCGTTCCCAACGCCTTCACCCCGTCGCCCGGCGAGCGCCTCTACCGCACGGGCGACAGGGCCCGCTGGCGCGCGGACGGCACGTTGGAGTTCCTGGGCCGCACCGACTTCCAGGTGAAGGTGCGCGGCTTCCGCATCGAGCCGGGCGAGGTGGAGTCCGCGCTGCAGCGGCTGCCCGGCGTCGCCGAGACGCTGGTGATGGCCCGCGAGGACGTGCCCGGCGACAAGCGTCTGGTCGCCTACGTCGCCATTCCTTCCGGCGCGGGAGGACCGACGCTGGACGCCGCGGCGCTGCGAGCACACCTCCAGCAGCAGCTGCCCGGGCACATGGTGCCGACCGCCTTCGTCGTGATGGAGGCCCTGCCCCTCACGCCCAACGGCAAGGTGGACCGCGCGGCCCTGCCCGTCCCCTCCGCGGCCGCGCTGGAGCGCGGACGGTACGTGCCTCCGACGACTCCCACCGAGCAGAAGCTCGCGGCCCTCTGGACCGAGGTGCTCCGCGTGGAGCGGATCGGCGCGGAGGACGACTTCTTCGAGGTGGGCGGGCACTCGCTGCTGGCCACCCAGCTCGTCTCGCGCGTGCTCGTGGCCTTCGGCGTGGAGCTGCCGCTGCGCACGTTCTTCGAAGCGCCCACCCTGGCGGGACTCGCCCGGCGCATCGACGAGGCCGGGCCTCGGGCTTCCGAGGAGGAGTGGCCCGCGTTGACGCCGGTGCCTCGCACGGGGGACCTGCCGCTGTCGTTCGCGCAGCAGCGGCTGTGGCTGATTGATCAGCTGGAGCCCGGAAGCCTCGCCTACAACATTCCCACCGCCCTGCGGATGCAGGGGGCCGTGGACGTCGCGGCCCTGGAGCAGGCCTTCCGCGCCCTCATCGAACGGCACGAGCCCCTGCGCACCACCTTCGCGCCACGGCAGCCCGAGCCCGTCCAGGTCATCCACCCCGCCGTCGACTTCTCCCTGTCAGTGGTGGACCTGGGTGCACTGGGGGACGCGGCGCTGGAGGAGTCGCGGCGACTGGCCTCCGCCGAGGCCATGCGTCCGTTCGATCTCGCGCAGGGACCGCTGCTGCGTGTCCAGTTGTTGCGGCTCGCGGCCACCGAGCACGTGCTGCTCTTGACGATGCACCACATCGTCTCCGACGGCTGGTCCATGGGCGTGCTCGTGCGCGA
>NZ_JBKGHJ010000810.1:0-2422 GCF_046520365.1 Corallococcus sp. 4LFB | reverse complement strand
CCGGCGACGTGGTGCGCTGGCGCGCGGACGGGATGCTCGACTACCTGGGCCGCGCGGAC
Source organism: Corallococcus sp. 4LFB (assembly GCF_046520365.1). Lineage (NCBI taxonomy): Bacteria > Pseudomonadati > Myxococcota > Myxococcia > Myxococcales > Myxococcaceae > Corallococcus > Corallococcus sp. 4LFB. Next base: position 2,363 of record NZ_JBKGHJ010000810.1, on the reverse strand, counting down.
TTCCAGGTGAAGGTGCGTGGCTTCCGCATCGAGCTGGGTGAAATCGAAGCGGCCCTCCTCAAGCACCCCCAGGTGCACGCCGCCGTGGTGCTGGCGCGCGAGGACGTGCCCGGTGACAAGCGGCTCGTCGCCTACGTGGTGCCTCCGGAAGGAACGGACTCCGCGCCCACGCCCGAGGCCCTCAAGGACTGGCTCAAGCAGCTCCTGCCCGAGCACATGCGGCCCTCCGCATTCCTCGTGCTCGAGGCCCTGCCGCTCAACACCAACGGCAAGGTGGACCGCAAGGCCCTGCCCGCGCCTCAGAGCAATGCGCTCGCGTCCACCTACGTCGCGCCGCGCACCCCCGCGGAGGAGCAGCTCGCGGCCCTCTTCACGCAGGTGTTGCGCGTGGAGCGCGTCGGAATCCACGACGACTTCTTCGCGCTGGGAGGCCATTCCCTGCTGGCCACCCAGCTCGTCTCGCGCGTGCGCGCCACCTTCCGCGTGGAGCTGCCGCTCCGGGCCCTCTTCGAAGCCCCCACCGTGGCCGCCCTCGCCGAGCGCCTCCAATCCCAGACACCGAGCCTCCGCCTGCCTCCGCTCACCCGGCTCCAGGTGGAAGGCCCTCAGCCCCTGTCCTTCGCACAGCAACGCCTCTGGTTCCTCGACCAGCTCACGCCGGGCGACGCGTCCTACAACCTGCCCACGGCGCTCCGGCTGACGGGGCAGGTGGACGTGGAGTCGCTGCGCCGCGCCTTCGAAGCGCTGGTCGCCCGCCACGACTCCCTGCGCACCACCTTCCACGAGCACCAGGGTCAGGCCACCCAGCACATCCACACGCCCGACACGTGGACGTTGCCGCTCATCGAGTTCTCTTCGCTGCCTGAAGCTCAGCGCGAAATCGAAGCCCAGCGGAAGGTCGAAGCGGAAGCACGTCAGCCGTTCGACCTGCGGCACGGCCCGCTCTTGCGCACCGCGCTCGTGCGGCTGGCAGCCGAGGATCACCTGCTGCTGGTGACGATGCACCACATCGTCTCCGACGGCTGGTCCATGGGCGTCCTCGTGCGCGAGCTGGTGGCCTTCTACGAAGCCTTCAGCGCCGGCCAGACACCCGTGCTCGCCCCGCTGCCTGTGCAGTACACGGACTTCGCGACGTGGCAGCGCAACTGGCTCCAGGGTGAAGTGCTGGCGGCGCAGCTCGGCTACTGGAAGCAGCAGCTGTCGGGCGCTCCGGCCACGCTGGAGCTGCCCACGGACCATCCGCGTCCGGCCACCCAGTCCCACGCGGGCGCCACCCTCTCCGTGGGGATTCCCCAGGCTACGTCCGACGCGCTCAAGGCCCTGGCCCAGCGCGAAGGCGCCACGCCCTTCATGGTGCTGCTGGCGGCCTGGCAGGTGCTGCTGGCGCGCTACTCGGCGCAGGACGACGTCAGTGTGGGCTCGCCCATCGCGGGCCGGACGCAGGCGGAAGCCGAAGGCCTCATCGGCTTCTTCGTCAACACGCTCGTCCTCCGCTCGCGCGTGAAGCCGGAGGACTCCTTCCGGAAGCTGCTCGCCCAGGTGCGCGGCACGACGCTCGCGGCCTTCGAGCATCAGCACGTGCCCTTCGAGAAGCTGGTGGAAGCCCTCCAGCCGGTGCGGGACGCCAGCCGCAGCCCGCTGTTCCAGGTGATGTTCGTCCTCCAGAACGCCCCGGGGGAAGCGCTGCGCGTCCCGGGCCTCACCTTCCGGCAGGTCGTCGCCGAAGGTCACTCCGCCAAGTTCGACCTCACGTTGACGCTGCAGGATTCACCGCAGGGGTTCACCGGCTGGCTGGAGTACAGCACCGCCCTCTTCGAGCGCGGCACCGTGGAGCGGATGGCGAGCCACCTGCGCACGCTGCTGGAGGCCGTGGCCGCGAGGCCCGAGCAGCCCGTGGCGGAGCTGTCCCTCCTCTCCAGTGACGAGCGTCAGCGCATCCTCGTGGAGTGGAATGACACGGCCGCCGTCAGCCCGACGGAAGTCCCTGTCCACGTCCACTTCGCCCGGCAGGTGGAGCGCACGCCTCACGCCGTCGCTCTGGTCCTGGGAGAGGCTTCGCTGACGTACGCCCAGCTTGAAGCCCGCGCGAACCAGCTGGCCCATCACCTGGGTTCGCTGGGCATCGCTCCCGGAGCGCGCGTCGGTCTCGCCGTCGAGCGGTCCTTCGAAATGGTGACGGCGCTCCTGGCCATCCTCAAGGTGGGCGCGGCCTTCGTCCCCGTGGACCGCAACGCGCCCGTGGAACGCATTGAGGCGCTGCTGGAAGACGCCGACGTCAGCGTGACGCTGACCCACCAGTCCTTCGCGTCCCTGCTGCCCTCCGCTGGCACCCGCGTCTGGCTGGATGCGCAGCGGGACGTCAT
>NZ_JBKGHJ010000080.1:3347-22052 GCF_046520365.1 Corallococcus sp. 4LFB | reverse complement strand
GCGGGGTGGGGCGCTGGAGCGCGCGCTGGAGGTCTACCGGGGCCTGGGGGCCCGCGAGTCCATGGCGCACTGCCTGGTCCGCCTGGGCCGCCCCTTCGAGGCCGCGGACCTCTACCAGGAGCTGGGCCAGGCCCACGCGGAGGCCGAGGCGCTGGGCGGCGTGCTCGCGGAGGACCCTCGCTACGTCGAGGCGGTGCTGCGCACGTGCAAGGTACTGGACGCCGGAGGCTTCACGCACCGGGCGCTCGCGGTGCTGGCGGACGCGCTGAGCAGCTCCGAGCTCCTGCGCGCGGATCCGGTCCTGGTGACGGAGAAGGCGCGGCTGTTGCGGCGCATGGGCCTGGACGTGGAGGCGGAGGCGCTGCTCGCGCGGCTGGCCGCGGGCGCGACCGTGCCGGAGGCCAGCGGCTACCGCTTCCTCAAGGCCATCCCCATCTTCGGCGAGCTGACGCTGGAGGACATGAAGGACCTGTACCGGCTGGCGCGGCCCGTGGCGGTCACGCCGGGCTCGGTGCTGCTGGAGAAGGGCTCCCCTGGCACGGGCCTGCTCGTGCTGCTGGAGGGCACGGTGGACGTCTTCTCCGGCAACGAGCCGAACGCGCGGCACCTCAACACGCTGGGGCCGGGCTCGTTCCTGGGGGAGATCTCCCTCGTGCAGGACGGCCCCGTGTCCGCGAACGTGCGCGCGAAGACGGCGGTGCGCGCGCTGCGCATCACCCGCGAGAGCTTCCAGCACTTCCTGACCACGCACGACGCGGCCTCGCTGCACATCTACCGGCTCTTCACGCAGAACCTCGCGGCGCGCGTGCGGGCGCTGAGCGGCTGAGCGCGGGGAGGGCTCCGGTCCTCCTGGCCGCCCCGCCCACCGCCCTGCCCGTGAGGAGGCGGGCGAGCACGGCGCGGGGGCCTTTCATTGGACCCGGGTCCATCCCCATCCTCCTGGACAACCCTCCTGTTCGGAAGGACGTCCCGATGGCTTCAATCGACGCACTGAGGCAACAGGCTCGCGCGAACTGGCGCACGTGGCTGGCGTGGGTGGCCACGCCCATCGCCGCGCTCCCGTTGCTGGGGGTGGGCGGCCTTCGCCGGGTCGGCCTCGTGGACGAGGTGGCCGCGGGGGCCGTGGGGCTGGGCCTGTTGTCGCTGACGCTCATCGGCCTGGGACAGCTCTCCCGGACGGCTGCCCGCCCGGCGGCCGGGAAGGCGTGGGAGAAGGCGCCCAGGGACTTCCCCATCTCCGGCGCGATGGTGCCGGAGGAGTTCGCCGCGTCGACGGCGTCCGGCCACTGACCGTCAGGGGCGGCGCTCGATGCCGATGGCGATGGAGGGGCCGGTGAGGGCCTCGCCGGTGCCGTCGGAGAGCGACACGATGCCCAGGCTGGCGGAGAGCACGGTGGTGCCGGAGCCGCCGGTGCCCTTGAGGAAGCTGCGCACGCCCAGCTCGCCGAAGCCCCACCCGCTGGCGGAGCCCCCGCCCGCGCCGAAGAGGGAGAGGCTGGGCGTGAGGGGCACCTGGACCTCGCCGCGTCCGGAGCCGAAGCGGAACTGGTTGTCGCGCGAGAGGATGGCGGAGTTCCAGGCGAGGTGGAACCCGTCGAGCGCCCCCAGCCGCAGCACCTGCTGGAAGGACGGCCCCGCGTTGGAGTCGCACACGGTCCGGCCGTTGATGGGCTCGTAGGTGATGGGGTCGTAGTCGAACCGCGGACCGCACTCCTTCTGACCGAACAGCGCGCCCGCGCCGAGGCCGACCTCCAGGAAGGCGGTGGAGTAGGCCGCCGCGACGTAGGCGGAGCCCGGCGTGTGGCGCAGGCCCGTGCCCAGGCCGAAGCCCACGGGGTCGAACTGCGCGCTCAGCACCAGGGGCAGGTCGCCCGGGCGCCACGCGATGAACGCATCCAGCAGCAGGCCGCCCGCGCGCGCGGAGTTGCCCAGCCGCGTCTTCGCATCCAGCGCGAGGAAGGGCCGCGCATGGAAGCCGTAGCGCAGGCGGGGCACGCCCGGTTCGGGGAAGAAGAGGCGCGCGGTGGCGGGGGCGTCCGTGACGACGGCGGTGTCCCCCACGCGCACGTTCTCCCCGCGGCCCAGGCGGGCGACGGCGGTGTCCTCGCGCGATTCGACGACCCGCAGCACCACCTCGCGGGAGTCCTGCGTGCGGATGCGGACGCGCGCGCCTTCACCCAGGCCCGCCGCGTTGCCCCCGGAGAGCGTCACGTCGCCATCGTTCACGGCGGTGACGGTGACCCGGGTGGAGGCGGGGGCCGCCGGGGACGGCGGGGCCTGGGTGGGGGGCGGCGTCCGGGTGACGACGGTGAGCTCGCGCGTCGCGCCCAGCGCGGAGGCCAGCGAGTCCGGCCGGGGCTGCTCCGGCGTGGCGAGGGAGAACGCATGGGCCTCCTCGCGCTGCTCGATGGCGAGGAGGGACTGGCCCACGACGACGAGCCGCACGAAGCGCCGGCCCTCTTCGATGCGCCGCACGAGCTGGGGCGCCGCGCCGTCGAGCCTGAGCACGGCGATGCCGCCCCGCCCGAGGGCGGCGTAGGTCACGCCCTGGTGGACGACGGAGTCGAGCACAGGGCCCAGGCCCAGCGCCTCCGCGGCAACTGAGGCCGGGGACGCGGGAGCCTGGGCGACGATGACGGAGGCGAGGAGCGCGGAGACGAGCATGGCGGCTCGCTCTATATCGCTCCTGCCCCCCGGTGTTCCTGGCCTTTGGGTGACTAGTCGACGAGCAGCCGCTTCACGGGCGCGGGGTCCACGGCCACCATCAGGGGCCGGGTGAAGTGGCTGAACGACATCAGGGCCTGCCCTGGCGCGAGCCGTGACACGCGGCTCCACAGGCTCTCGTCGATGCTGCCCACGGACTTCTTCAGCTGGTTGATGACGGCCCCGTCCGTGATCTTGTGGATGATGAAGTTGTTGAGCAGGGCCAGCACCTCGGAGGGCAGGTGCTGGGGGAGCTGGGTGACGAAGACGAGTCCCAGCCAGCGCTTGCGGCCCCGCTTCGCGATGCGCGCGACCTGTTCGAAGAGGGTCTTCATCTGCGCGATGCGGCTGGCGGAAAGGAACTCGTGCGCCTCCTCAATGATGATGAGGACCGGGGTGATGTCCTTGCCCTCGCGGTGGGCCTTCTCGTAGCTGGCCTCCTGCCGCTCCTGGATGCCCCTCAGGATGTCCGCGATGACCAGGTTGTTGAGCTGGGGCGACTCCGTGTCCGACAGGTCGATGACGGACACCCGGCCCGGAGAGAGCATGGTGTCGTACTTCACGCCTTCCGAGGCTCCCATGTCGAAGATGTTCAGCCGGCGCAGCCGCTGGAGCTTGCTCGCCAGCGCCTTCCAGCTGATGACGTTGCGGCTGCTCTGCGCCATCACCCGGCGCATCACCTTGCCGGGGTCGTTCTTGAAGACGCTGTAGAGCGTCAGCGAGTTGGCCGGAGGTCCCTCGTCCTCCTCCAACGCCTCGATCTCCTCGGAGACCGTTCCTCGCGCTTTCGCGGCACGGCGCGGGCGGGCCTTGCCCTCCGCCTTGCCCTCGTCGCTCATGCTGTAGAGATAGGCGTTCACGACGTCCAGCAGGTGCTGGATGGTCATCTTCGGGTAGCCCGTGGACAGCTCGTCCACTTCCAGCGCATCGCGCCGTTCCTCCTCCGTCACGGGATAGACCTCGAAGTCCTCCAGCAGCAGCTTCGTGACGTCGTAGGCCTTGAGGAAGCGCTCCTGCTGCGCCTCCGACATGTCGAGGATCTCCGCCAGCGCATAGGGCGACAGGCTGGAGAAGTTCAGCGAGAAGGCGTGCTTGTTCTTGTGGCGCGGGTTGCGGCTCTCGCGGCCTACCAGGTGATGGATGTGCAGGTCCTTCACGCCCTCGGGGCCCTGGCCCCGGCGCTTGAGCGTCTCCACCATCGCGTGGTGGTCGGTGGGCCGGTCCACGTGCGTGTATTCGCCCTCCACGTCGAAGACGATGGTGGCGATGCCGGAGCTCTGCGCGCGGTGGATGAGCGTGGCCACCGTGGTGGACTTGCCGCCGCCCGTCGTCCCGATGATGCCGGTGTGCCGGGGCAACACGGACTTGTCGCGGGCGTTGATGCGCGCCTCCATCCGCTCGTAGCCCACCACGGTCCCGATGCTCATCTCGCCGCTGACGCCCAGCACCTTCGCGCTCTCCTCCTCGTCGAGCACGAACACGGGGCTCTGCGGCCGCGGCCGGAAGCGGTGCGGCTTGAGCACGCCCGCGACCTCCTCTCCGAGGATCTCCACCTCCGCGCGGCCGTGGTACTCGAAGGTGTACGTGAGCTTCTTGCCGTGGGTCACCACGCCAATGGCCATGGTGGAGTTCGCGGGCACGGCGTTCGGCTCCGCGAAGGGCCCCTGTACGACGACGCCCAGGTAGGCCTTGTCGTCCTCGCGGCACTTGATGCGCACCAGCGTCTGCGACGCCAGCCGGTGCAGGTCCTCCTTCGTCGACAGGACGGTGACGAGATTGTCGTGGCTCGCGCTGGTGTCGAAGTGGGTGAAGCCCACGGCGTTCTCCAGCTCCGGGTCGGCCTTGAGCGCCTCCGAACGTTCCTTCGCCGCGTCGATCTCCCCCTTCGTCTTGTCCGGCAGGGGCAGGACGACCTCGTTGCGCGGAGCCTCCACGGGAGGCGGCTTGGGAACGGGCCCCCGGGCGATGGAGACTGGGGTGGGGCCCCCGCGCTGGCGGCAGGCCTCGGTGGCGCACCCGGGCCCGTCGGGCGCGGTCCGTTCATCTGGACGTTCGCGGGCGGAGTGCCCGGCGGTCGAGCTCCCGGCGGAGGCGATGCCGTCCGCTGTCCATTGGGCGCCGTGGCGACCTGGCCATTCACTGCATTCCCGTTGTGCGCCACGCCGTTCTGCGTGGGATTGCGGCCGGGTACGGCGGTGTTCCCATTGTCAGGCATGCTGTCGTTCCCCCATCAGCGACGTTGCTTGCGACCGTTGAAGTATTGAAGGCGTGCGTCGGCTTGCGCGTAGGCGTCCTGGACCAGCCCCTCGAAGCCATCCACGCCGAAGGCGCTGCGGCACGTGGCTTCCGCGACGTCGAGCAGCATGGGGTAGCCCTGTTCCGGGCGCAGCATGCTGTCCGCGATGGCTATGCACGCGGCCATGTGGGCATGGTCGACGTGCGCGTAGAAGACGCGGGGCGGGGCGTTCGCCGAGGCGCGGAACAGCCCCTTCACGACCTTGTGCGAGTACGTCTGGATGAAGTCTCGCGCCAGGCCGTACTCCTCCAGGTCGTACTGCCATCCGTCCAGGATGTCCTTCCCCTCCTGCTTCAGGGACTCGAGGATGACGAACTCGCCGGGCCTGAGCGCATGGCCCATGGTGAGGAAGCCCCGGTCCTCCATCCGCGCGGAGACGAAGACGAAGCGGGGATGCGCCTTCATCAGCCGCTCGAGCATCTCCAGCGACACCTTCAGCAGGCTCTTGTAGCCGGAGCCGGTGATGAGCTCCCGGGAGAGGGGATTGCCCTGGCCCATGCGCCATGGGGCCTTCAGCTTCTCCACCAGGATGGCGCGCTCCGCGTACGCGCGGATGCCTCGCCGCGCGAGCCGCGACAGGCTGTCCGGCCCGCTGCGTCCCGGATGCGAGCGGTTCTGGCGCATCTCGATATAGGACAGGGCTTCCTGGTAGGGGTCCGGCGCGTCCACCGTCACCTCGCGGCGGAACAACCGCTGTGAGAAGGTGCCCGCGGTGCCGCCATAGCCAATCGCGGCGATGCCCAGCTGGGTGATGTCCAGGGGCAGCGTCTCATGCGTCACGGAGATGCCGTTGACCGCTTCCACCTGCCCGGCGAAGAGCAGGCCGGAGTGGATGTCGGCCAGCTGTTCCTGGCTCAACTGGTAGAGCCCGGCGCCCTCGGGCGCTCCAGGCCGTGTCTTGAGCCGGGGGAGCAGCTCCTGGCGGATGATGGACCGGAGCTGGTCCTCCTTGTGGATGGCGCCGCCAATCTCCTGTCGGTAGCGATCCATGATGACCTGGAGGTCCAGGCCTTCTGCCCACGTCTCCAGGTTGAGCGTGCGCTCCAGGTCCTCGCGGAACGAACCGCGGAAGTCCTCGTCGCCAGTCAATTCCTCATCATCGTCATCGTCAAAGCGCCCGTGGCCGCCCATGGTCACCCTGCGTCCTCACCGAGAAATGAAACAATGGAAAAGCGGGAGCGGCCCTCTTCGCGGCGCAGAATGCGCGCGTAGGTTTCCGCCATGTGTCCGGGCAGCCCGAAGTGCTGTCCCAGTCGCTGCTCCTGCGTCTCCGCGGGTCCGTCCTGCATCACCTGCCGTGCAAGCTTCGAAGGCGCGAGCCACTCCAGGGCCAGCCGGTCCGCGCGCTGTTCGGAGCGTGCCACCACGCCCGTGCCGACAGCACCGGTGGGGCCCCGGTCCATCAAGTGGATCTGCACGCCAATGGGGACTCCCTCCAGTACGGATGTCAGCGACTCTTCCCGGGTGGCCGGTCGCTTCTGGTCCAGGACGTCCTGGATGCCGCCTCCGAAGAAGTCCAGGGCCCGCTTTCGAGGCAGGAGGTGGTCGAGGAAGAAGTGGCCCAGTTCATGGGCCACGGTGAAGCGTTGTTCGTCGGGACCGTCGTTCCGGTCGAAGAACACCAGCCCCTTGCCCTCCCAAGCCACCATGCAGCCGTGCATCGCGCGGTGGTAGCCAATCTCCACGGTGCGGCCTCGCTGGGCCAGCCACTGGCGCACCTTCTCCGAGGACAGGTCTCGCAGGCCCACCGGCCTCACGCGCAGACGCATGAGGGCGTCCGCCGTGACGTCGTAGGGGAAGTCCTCTGGCGGAGGAAGGCCGCTGGCCTCCACCGCCTCCCTCAGCCAGGCCGGCTTCATGAGGAGGGCTCTTCCTGCTTGTTGCGCCGGTCACGCGCTGCGAGCTGGAGCGCGGTCACGCGTGGTGGCGCCTCGTTCGCGGCACCAGAGTCGCTTGGCCCCATGATCTCCACCTGCCGGAGGACGTTGACGAGCGCGAACGACTCCAGGCCGAAGCGGCCGCAGAGGATCTTCACCTGCTCGGCGAACGCTTCACCCGCCGGCCTGCGGCACAGCGCCAGCATGTTCAGCGTCTGCTCATCGCAACCCAGTTCGTCCGCCAGCGCGTTCGCGGAGCAGTCCTCCAGCGTCTGATACGTGGCGAACACCTGACCCATCAGCCCGTGCTCGGTGGTGCTGCGTTCCGCCGCTCGCTTCAACCAATCAAGATTCGTCATCGGTGTCCTCCTTGCAGAGGCTCTTCAATCGCTTCTTCAGGCGGTCGGTGTGACGCTTCACCTCCCGCCGCATCTCGTCCTGGGACAGCTGCGAGAGGCCCAGCGCCTCCGCCAGCTGTTCAGTGGAGCGAACGCCCAGGAGGAGCAACCGGATGCAGGACAGATCCCGCTCCGACAAACCCGCTCCTTCAATGCGCGCCACCGTTCGCTTCAGGTCCACGTGCTCCTCCAAGGACACATTCGGAGCCGATGGAAGAAGTTCGACGAACGTTCTGGGATCCTGTTCTCGCCGGGTTCTCGCGGTTGCGGAGCGGAAGCGGTCCTGGGCTTTCCGTCGGGCGATGAAGGTGAGGAACGTCACCAGACTGGACTTCTGTTCCTCATAGAGGCCGGGGTTGTCCCGGTAATGAAGCACCGCGTCGATAGCGGAGTCGTTGGCATCGTCGTGGGAGCATCCCGGATTGCGTTCCAGCGCCCGGACCAGAGGCCCCATGAAGGTCATGAAGACGTCCAGGGTCGCAGTCGGATCGTGACTCAGCATCCGCTCGTGAAGGTCCCACCCTCGTTGTCGTGATGGACTGGTCATCCCCCACACCTCACCGGCATGCGTACCCCCGCGTTCAGGTTGGAAATCGGCCCGCCTGAACCTTCGCTACAGCCCTGCTGAGTTCGACGGCGTGATGTCGCTTTTCCAAGCCGGGAGGTTGGCGAGGTCGAGGATCCGTGTCTGTACCTCGGAAGGGGTACTGCCTTTGCGGACAGTGAGTCCTTCGCGATCCCCCTGGATCGGAAAAGACACCTGTTTCAATGCAACGCCGGCGGCTGTCCGCGGGACTGCTTCCACGCCTCAATCGCCCGCCGCACCTCATCCAGGATGTCTCGGCCAATCCGGGAATACGCGTTGTCTTCCAGGTTCGCCAATGACACACGGGCCGACCAGGGAGGTCCGTCGAAGCCGGTGCCGTTGAGCAGCACCACGCCGTGGCGCCGGGCCAGCGTGAAGACGATGTCCAACGGGTCGGGGTGCTCCTGGACGAAGCGGACGAAGTCCTCGCCAAGCTGTTCGCGGCACCAGGCTTCCAGGTCGAGCGTCTGGTAATAGGCCGTCCGCAGCGGATCCGCGTGCAGGGGGATGCCCAGCCCTTCGCACAGGGCCTGGAGCCGGTCCTGGCAGATGCGCTGGCAGCGCTTCTTGTAGACGCCGTCCTTGTCCAGCAGCGAGAACAGCGAGAACAACGTCAGCTGGAGCTGCTGGGGCAGGGACAGGCCCGCCGTGTGGCTCAACGCCACGGCCCGGCTGTCCGCCACCATCCGGTCGATGAACTTCAACCGCCCCGGGTGCGACGCGATGGCGCCGTAGCGCGCCTCCAGCCGTGAGCGCACCTTCGCGGGCTGCTTCGCCAACGCTTCATCCAGGATGTTGTCTTCATGGAGCGCCACCACGCCCAGCCGCCAGCCCGTGCAGCCGAAGTGCTTGGAGTACGAGTAGACCAGCAGCGTGTTGCGCGGCAGCTCCGCGGCGAGCGAACGAAAGCCATTCACGAACGTGCCGTAGACATCATCGGTGATGATCAACAGGTCCGGCCGGCGCTTGCGCACCAGCTCCACCAGCTTGTGCACGGACTCCTTCCGCATGGCCACCGCGCCCGGGTTGGACGGGTTGACGACGAAGAACGCCTTGATGCGCGGGTCCTCCAGCTTGCGCAGCTCCGCGTCCGGGTACTGCCAGGTGGGGCGGCCGTCCTTCGTCGTGGCGCTCTGCTGGAGGTCCACCGTGCGCAGCTGGAACTCGTCCATCCGGGGGATCGCCAGGTACGGTGTGAAGAGGGGCGAGCCCAGCGCGAGGGTGTCTCCCTTGTTCAGCAGGCCGTTCACCCTCAAGGAGTGGAAGAGGTAGGTCATCGCCGCGGTGGCGCCCTCGACCGCGAAGAGGTCGAAGCGGCCGGAGGGCGGCCGGCCCGCGAACAGCTCCCGCGCCAGGTACTCCTGCACGATGCGCTCGGCGTGGGGGAGCATCCGGTCCGGAACCGGGTAGTTGTCCCCGATGACGGCGTCCGTGAGCTCCCAGACGAACCGGTCCGGGTTGAAGCCGAGCGTGTGCTCCCCGTACGTCAGGGCGCCGCGCAACAGCTGCACGGCGGGCTCGTCGTCACTCGCGTCCAGGAAGTCATGCAGGCGTCTGGCGATGCCCGGGGAGCGGGGCATGCCCGCGAGCCCCACGCCGGGCTCGTCCCAGGCCCGCCGGCTCTCCGCGAGCGCGAACTGGCCCAGCAGGAAGAAGGCCTCGCGCGGCGTGGTGGCGATCCAGTTGGGATTGCCCCGGCCGGCGTTGAGCATCATCGCCTCGCGGGTCTTCACGGCCTCGTCGGCGACCTGGAGGAGCGCGTCCTTCAGCTCCAAGGGACTGCGCTTGCGCGGGTCGCGGTCGGAAGGGGCCCCCGGGGCCTCGGGCGTCTGCTCGGTCATGGCGTCCTCCTCCTGCGTCCGTCCAAGGTGAATCACATCCGGGACGCGGACCATGCGCCGCGGGGCGGGGCGGGCGGAGGCGGCGGGCGGTTGGCCGGGCTCATCGCAAAAAAGACAACCCGTGAGCGCACTCGGGCGAGCAGCGACGAATGAAAGGTCGGGGCCGGACACACAGTCCGGCGAGCACCAAGCGAGACCCGCCATGTCTTCATGGAGTTGCCGTGTCGCGACAGCACAGCGTGAACTGGATGACGCGCTCCGCGTCCGTTACCAGGTCTTTGGCGAGGAGATGCGGATGCTGGGGCCCAGGCGCCCGCGTGCGCCGCGCGAGGCGGACTGCTTCGACACGCTCCGCACCACCGCCCACGTCGTCGTCTACTCAGACGCGGAGCCGGTGGCGACCGCCCGGCTGCTGATGCCCAACGCGGAGGTGGCCGCGTTCGCGGACACGCTCGTGGGGCTGGACATCGAGAAGAAGCTCGACCTGTCGGAGCTCCTCGCGCCGGGCCGCGTGTTCGCGGAGACCACGCGCTACTGCGCCACCCAGGGCAGCCCCCGCGCGACGGCGCTGCGCCTCCAGGCGGGCCTCTACCGCGAGAGCCGCCGTCGCGGCGTCACCCACTGGATCGCCGCGGCCAACCTGGAGACGGACTCGCAGGAGGAGGCGGACCTCTACTACCAGGCCGCGGCGCGCCGGGGCTGGGTGAGCGAGCGCTTCCGCGTGCGGACCCGGGAGTTTCCCCCGCCACCCACGCAGCCCCTGGCGCCCCGCCTCACGCCGGAGCAGCGCGCCCGGGCCCGTCAGGGCCAGTTGGAGTCGCTGCGCATGCCGCGCATCGTGTCTTTGTTCGCGGACAAGATGGGCGCGCGCTTCATCGGCCCGCCTCACTTCGACCCCGCCTTCAACCGCTTCACCGTGCCGCTCGTCGCCGCGCTGGATGGGATTCCCCAGCGGACGCTGGACCTCTTCGCCGTGCTGGACGCCGACGCCGCCTGACGCAAGGCCGGCGCGCTCCTTCCCCCCTTCACCCTCAACGCAACACCCAACGGGCCTCCACGGGCCCCTGTCAGGAGACGTGTATGTGCAAGCAGCCCAGGCATGAGCAGACGGCGAGGACGGACTGGCTGGACTCCCTGCGGCACGAGGCGCGGATGCTCGTGCGGGAGCTGGACGCGACGCCGGGCGCGCGGCGCCTCTTCGAGGGGCGCATCCGCCAGGATGACTATGCCCACTACCTCATCCAGACGTACCAGTACGTGCGCTGGAGCACGGAGTTCCTCACGGAGTCCGGCGAGCGCATGAAGCGCGAGGGCCAGCACACCGCGCTCGCGGACCTGCTGCTCCAGAAGTCGCGCGAGGAGAACGGCCACGAGAGGTGGTTGCTCCAGGACCTGGCGGCGCTGGGCTGGACGCAGGAGCGGGTGGAGCGCGCGCCGGTCTGCTCCGCGGTGCGCGCCTACGTGGAGTGGAACCGCTTCACCACGCTGTCGGGCGTGCCCACCGCGTTCCTGGGCACGGCCTACGTGCTGGAATTCCTCTCCGTGAACCGGGCCCCGGGCGCCGTGGACCGGCTCATCGCGGACAGCGGCATCCCCAATATCCACAAGGCGGTCCTCTTCCTGCGCGGCCACGGCGCCGCGGACGGCGACCACGTGGCGGAGCTGGAGTCGGTGCTGCGCACGCTCACGTCTCCGGAGGAGCAGGACGCGCTGCTGCTCTCCGCCCGCACCACGCGCGCCCTGTTCCCGAGGTTCTTCCGGGAGCCCTGAGCGCGCCTCTGGACCTCCTCACCCCGGCTTCTGCCTCCAGGCGGCCTGGTAGAGGAGGTCCGTGCGGCTCTCGATGCCCAGCTTGGGGAAGATGTTGCGCAGGTGCGTCTTCACCGTGTTGAGCGTCACGCCCAGGTCCTCGGCGATGGTCTCGTTCGTCCAGTTGCTGAGGAGCCCCTGGACCACCTCGGCCTCGCGCCTGGAGAGCTTCTGGCGCCAGGCCTCCGGCATCGGGATGGCCCGCGAGCACTCCTGCAACACCAGCACCCAGGGCCGGCTGCCGCGCTGCTCCGGCAGCTCCACGAACGTCACCTTCAGGTCGTGCTTCCCCCCGGAGCGCGTCCACGTGTCCACGCCCGGCACCCGCTTCGTCCCCGGCGCCCGGAGGCGGGTCAGGTGCTCGCGCAGCTCCTGGGGCAGCCGCGCGTCGTTCGCCTTCAGCTCCTCCGGGTACCAGCGCCGCAGGAGCTCCGTCGCTCCTGGCGTCCGCAGCTTCTCGTGCTCCGGTGGATCCATCACGACGCACTCGGCGCCCTGGTGGCGGAAGAGGGCGTCCAGCAGGTCGCCCCGCGTCGCCTCGGTCCCGAACAGCAGGCAGTTGCGCACCGTGTTCGTCAGGTAGGGCGTCAGGTCGTCGAGCAGGGCCTGCTCCCGCTCGGAGAAGGGCAGGGTGTGCTCCCGGTACAGCGTGAAGCCTCCATGCCAGTCCTGCCGCAGGTCCAGCAGCACCGCCATCACGTGCTCCAGCGGCAGCCCCAGCTCCCGGCAGCGCAGGTACAGGAGGCTGCGCTTCAATTCCTTGCGTGACAGCCGGTTCGCGTCGAGCGGCGGCGCGTTGGGCTGCTTCACCCCCGGCTCGCGCCCGAGGTCCACCGCCGCCAGCTCCGGGTAGTGCGCGAAGAGGATGCCCGGCGCCCCCAATCCCATCCACTCGTAGTCGCCGGGCCGCTCCGGCCTGGACACGCACAGCGCCGCGTAGTCACAGGGCAGCAGCCGCGCGAGGGTCCCCTGGGCCCGGCCCAGGACCTCGGTCAAGTCCAGGGAGCTGGAGAGCACCTGGGTCAGCTCGAGCAGGAGCGCCTGTTCGCGCGCGGTGAGATTCATTCGACGGGGCCTCCTTCCATCCGGTCCGTGCAAGGACATACCGGTGGCGAGGCCTGGGGGTCTGTACCCCGCAATGGGTATGGATGGGCTTTCGCTCAAACGAAGCCCATCCACCCGTGCCATTGCGATGTCTGTCGATGCCGGGGCGCGGCGCTAGTTGCCCGCGCTGCCTTCCACCGGCGGCGTGCCCGTGGTGGGGCTGGCGGAGCTGCCCATCTGCTTGTTCTGGTCCCAGGACGGCGGCGTCACTTCCAGCTTCGCCCCCTTGTTGCCCGGGGTGCCCGAGTTCGGGGCGCCGGGCTCCGCGGCCGCCGAGTGGTCGCTGGTGCTGTTGCTCCCCTGCTCGGTGGAGCCGGAGCCGCCGACGCCTTCATCCACGCTGGACGGGGCCACCGCGTTGTCGTCGGCCTCGTCCGCCGGCTTGAGGTCCTCGGAGTCCGAGGTGCCCGCGGCGCCCGAGCCGCCCGTGCTTGTCCCAGCGCTCCGCGCTGTCCTGGGGCGCGTCCGTGGACGGCTCCTGCGCGGGCGGAGTCTCATGGTCGGTGTGGCTCTGCGCGAACGCCTGTCCGGAGAAGGCGAGTGCTGCCAGTGCTGCCATCAGGGGGAGCTTCATGGGTGGCGCTCCTTCGAAGAACGTGTGTGCTTCGAAGGTGGCGACCGTTGGGAGGGAAACAAGCGCTTGACGCACCCCCGGCCCCAGCCGCCTCCCCGCTCGTGGGGCGGACAGGCGGCCTTCAGCCCGTCAGCGCGCGCGGGGGCACCGTGCCCACGGCCCAGGCGGTGAGCTTGCGCAGGAGCTCCGCGCGGTCCTCCGGCACGGAGAAGAGGTGGTCCGCGCGCGGGTAGAAGGCGTAGGTGACGCGGCCCTCCAGCTTCAGCGGCGAGAGCATCTCGTAGAACTGGCGCTCGTGGTTGAAGGACAGCCCCATGCCCCCGGAGAACACGAAGCACAGGCTGACGCCGCGCTCCAGCAGGTGCTGGTAGTCCTGCGTCAGTTGGGAGCGCTCGGGGTACTCGCGCGTGTAGACCTCGTCGGCCTCGCCGGCCTCGCGCAGCTGGGCGGGCAGCTTGCGCTTGCGCAGGAAGCGGGTCCAGCGGCGGGGGCTCAGGTAGCGCAGGTGGAAGCGCAGGTGGTAGCCCAGCGTGCGGTACGTGTACCCGTCGATGAAGGCCGCGGCGACCACGCGCTCGTCGGCCACCGTCACCGCGTGCGCGCTGTCCACGCCGGAGCACAGGCCGATGAGCGCGAAGCGCCGCTGGCCCTTCTTCTGCTCCAGGTAGTCGAGCGCCGCGCGCGTCTCCTCGCGGGCGCGCTGGAACTCGTCGAGCCGCCCTCGCGGCGTGGGCGGCTGTCGCCCAGGCCGGACAAGTCGAAGCGCAGCGTGGTGATGCCGCGCCCCGCCAGCTGCCGGGCCAGCTCCACCCACAGCCGGTACGGGCCCACGTGGTGGTTGAGGCCCACGTTGGACAGCACCACCGCGGGCGCCTCCGGCAGGACCTTCGCCGGGTCGGGCTCCGTGAGGATGCCCACGAGGCTCTGCTCGGGGCCGAAGGTGCAGATGCGCTCGCGCATCACGCGGCCTCCTTCAGCAGCGTGGTGATGGTCTGCAGGATGCGGTTGGACAGGAGCGCGGACTCCTGGCCTCCCGCGCCCTCCTCGGGCACCAGGTGGTGCTGGAAGGGCAGCCCCGTCGCCTCCAGGCGCTCCTGGAGGCGCTGGTACTCGGGGCGGGGGGCGCTGGCCACCAGGTGCGTGCGCGTCGCGGGCCACGCGGGCAGCGCGGCCAGGTCCAGCGCGAGGACGTCGTCGCGCAGGGCGCGGGGGAACGCGAAGCCGAGCAGCTCCTCGCGCACCTCCAGCGGGCTCTCCGGCTGGGGAAAGAGCGTGCGGGTGGCCCGGCGCGCCTGGAGCAGCTCCAGCTCCCGGAGCCAGGCCTCGCCCTCCACCAGCGGCTCCCAGAGCACCAGCGCGGCGGTGGACAGCCCCTCCAGGGCGGCGCGCACCGCGAGCGCCGCGCCCAGGCGCAGGCCCACGAGCGCCACGCGCTGCACGCCCGTCACGTCCTGCAATTCATTGGCGGCGTTGCGGATGTCCTGGACCCACGTGGCCACGCGGCCCTCGTGGACCTCCCCGGCCGAGTCCCCCGTGCCGTAGTAGTCGAAGCGGAAGACGTGGAAGCCTTCGCGCGCGAGCATCCCGGCCAGCTTCCGGAAGGCCCAGTGCGTCAACATGTACTCCTGGGCGGCGGGATAGCAGAGCACCACCCCGGTGGCGCGCTCGGCGCCCTGGGCGGGGTGGTGCATGCCAAAGAGCTGTCGTTCGGAGGTGCCGAAGAAGCAAGGCGTCACGGGCTGACCATTCTCCTCGGAGGGGCGCTCAGTCCGAGCGCCCCGGCAGGTTCCGCTTCAGCTTATTGAACAAGCGTTGCGCCAGGGGAACAGAAGTCTCCTGGGTGGCAGTCTTTGGCGGGGTGGCGGGCTGCGTCCTGGCGGTGGCTGGAGCGGCCGGCGCTACAGCCGCGAGCTGCGAGGCCACCTGCTCCAGCGTGTTGAGCAGGAGCGTGCGCGGGTGCAGCTCCTGGTTCAGCTCCTTCCGGACGCGCATCACCACCTGGAAGGACAGGAGCGAGTGCCCGCCGATGTTGAAGAAGTTGTCGTGCACGCCCACCTGCGCGATGCCCAGCACCTCCCGCCAGATGCGCGCCAGGTGCTGCTCCGTCGGCGTGCGCGGCGCGACGAAGGCGTCCTCGACGGGACGCGCGGTGCCCGCCGGGGGCGGCAGGGCCTTGCGGTCCACCTTGCCGTTCGGCGTGAGCGGCAGCGCCTCCAGCTCCACGAAGTGCTGCGGCACCATGTACTGCGGAAGCTGCGAGCGCAGGTGCTTGCGGAGCTCCGTGTCCGTGTAGCCCTGTCCCGGCTTCGTCACGAGGTACGCGACGAGGCGGCGGTCGCCAGGGCGGTCCTCGCGCACGAGGGCGACGGCCTGGGCCAGGGAGGGATGCGAGGCGAGCGCCGCCTCGACTTCGCCCAGCTCGATGCGGAAGCCACGCAGCTTCACCTGCGAGTCATTGCGGCCCAGGTACTCCACGGTGCCGTCGGCCAGCCACCGGGCCAAATCGCCCGTGCGGTACATGCGCTCGCCGGGGCGGAAGGGATTGGGCAGGAAGCGCTCCTGCGTCAGCTCCGGGCGGTGGAGGTAGCCCAGCGTCACGCCGTCGCCGCCGATGTACAGCTCGCCCGCGACGCCCACGGGCACGGGGGCCAGGTGAGCGTCGAGGAGGTAGAGCTGGGTGTTGGCGATGGGCCGGCCAATGCGGATGGAGGAGAGGGGAGGCTGCACGCGCCAGGTGGTGGACCAGACGGTGGTCTCCGTGGGGCCGTACATGTTCCAGAGGCTGGCGACGCGGGCGAGCAGCGCCTCGGCCAGCTCCCGCGGAAGGGCCTCACCGCCGCAGAGGGCCTTGAAGCCCGGACGCGGCTGCCAGCCGGCCTCCAGCAGCAGGCGCCAGGTGGAGGGCGTGGCCTGCATGACGGTGGCGGCGTTGGACTCCAGCGCGGCCTTGAGGAGCGCGCCGTCGGAGGCGGTGTCGCGGGAGGCGAGCACCACCTGGGCGCCGGTGGTGAGGGGCAGCAGCAGCTCCAGGACGGCGATGTCGAAGGAGAGCGTGGTGACGGCCAGCAGCACGTCCTGCGAGGAGAGGCCGGGGGCCTCCTGCATGGTGCCCAGGAAGTTCACCACCGCCCGGTGCGGCACGCGCACGCCCTTCGGCTTGCCCGTCGAGCCCGACGTGTAGATGACGTACGCCACGGCTTCGGGTGTGACGCCGGGAACCTCGGGGGCGGTGTCCGCCTGCGACGTGGTGTCCTCGACGAGGAGCGCCTTCGCCGTGGTGGAGGGCAGGGTGCCCTGGATCGCGCGCTGCGTGACGATGAGCGACAGCTTCGCGTCCTCGACCATGAAGGCGAGGCGCTCAGGCGGGAAGCCGGGGTCCAGCGGGACGTAGCCAGCCCCCGCTTCGAGGATGCCCAGCAGGCCCACCACCATGTCCGCGCCGCGATTCGTGAAGAGGCCGACGAGGCTTCCGGGGGCAACGCCTTCCTGCTTCAGCGCATGCGCCACCTGGTGGGCGCGCTGGAGCAGCTGCTGGTACGTGAGCGTCACGGCGCCGGAGCGCAGGGCCACGGCGTCGGGCGTGGCCTGGGCCTGCGCGGCGACGAGCGTGTGGACGAAGGCGCTCCGGTCGAACGGCCTCTCGGTGGCGTTCCAGTCCACCAGCACGCGCTGCTTCTCTGTCTCCGGCAGCAGCGGCAGGCGCGACACGGGGACTCCCGCGTCGGACACCGCGGCCCGCAGCAGCGTGCGGATCTGCTCGAGCATGCGGACGACGGTGTCCCGCTCGAACAGGTCGGTGTTGTAGTCCATGCCGCCGACGATGCCGTTGGCCGTCTCCTTCACCCAGAAGCTCAGGTCCAGCGGCGTCGCGTGCGCGTGCACGTGCACCTGGCCGTAGGTGAGGTCGCCCAGGCTGGAGCCGCGGTTGCGCACGTCCTGGAAGGTGAAGAACGTCTGGAACAGCGGCGTGCGGCTCAGGTCGCGCTGCACACCCAGCTGCTGCATCAGCAGCTCGATGGGCATGTCCTGGTGGCCGAACGCCTCCATGCACGTGGTGCGCACGCGCTCCAAGAGCTGCCGGAACGTCAGCTCCGGCGCCAGCTGCGTGCGCAGGACGAGCGTGTTGACGAAGAAGCCCAGCAGGTCCTCGACCTCCGGATGCGAGCGGCCCCGGATGGGCGTGCCGACCACCAGGTCCTCCTGGCCGCTGTAGCGGTGCAGCAGCGTCTTGAAGGCCGTGAGCAGCACCATGTACAGCGTGGCGTTGGACTCGCGGCCCAGCTTCGTGAGCGCGTCCACCTCCGCGCCGGTGAGCACGAAGGGCTCGGTGCCGCCCTTGAGGCTCATCTGCGCGGGGCGCGGCTTGTCCGTGGGCAGCTCCAGCGCGGGCAGGTTCCCGGAGAGCTTTCCCTTCCAGTAGCGCGCCTGTCGCTCCAGCTCCTCGCCCTGGAGCCAGTTGCGGTGCCACTCGGTGAAGTCCGCGTACTGGATGGGGAGGGCGGGGAGGTTGGGCTCCTGGCCCCGGGTGAGCGCGGAGTAGATGATGTCCAGCTCGCGCAGGAACACGTCGAACGACCACCCATCCCAGATGAGGTGATGGGGCATGAAGAAGAGGACGTGCTCGGTGGCGCCCAGCCGGAACAGCGTCAGCCGGAACAGCGGCGGCGCGGTGATGGGGATGGACTCGTCCGCCAGCGCCTGGAGGCGGCGCAGCAGGTCCTCCTCGCGCGTGTGCGCGGGGACGGGCTCCAGGTCCACCGGCTCCAGCTCCACCGTCAGCGCCGGGGCCACGTGCTGCACCGGCGTGCCCTCATCCCACCGCACGAAGGTGCGCAGGGACGCCTGGCGCTCCAGCAGCTTGTTGAAGCTGAAGCGCAGCGCGCCCACGTCCAGCGCGCCGTGGAGGCGGAACGCGGAGGGCAGGTTGTAGACGGCGGTGCCCGGGTTGAGCTGCTCCAGGAACCACAGCCGCTGCTGCATGAGGGACAGCGGCGCGGGCTCGGTGCCGGCGCGGGGCGAGATGCGCTGCGCGGGCTCGCGGCCCCGTCGTCGCCGCGCACCAGCCGGGCCAGCTTCTCCACGGTGGGGGCCTCGAACATCCGGCGCAGCGTGAGGCTGACGTCCAGGTCGCGGCTCGCGCGAGTGAGGGCCTGCGACGCCAGCAGCGAGTGGCCGCCCAGCCGGAAGAAGTCCGCCGTGACGCTCACCCGGCGCAGCCCCAGCACGTCCGCGAAGATGGCCGCGAGCTTCTGCTCCGTCTCGTCGCGAGGCGCGACGTAGGCGTCCTCCTGCGACTCCACCTGCGGCGACGGCAGGGCCTTGCGGTCCACCTTGCCGTTCGGCGTGAGCGGCAGCGCGGGCAGGGCCACGAAGTGCTGCGGCACCATGTACTCCGGCAGCCCCTGCTTGAGGTGCGCGCGGAGGACTTCATCCAGGGGCGTCGTCTGCCCGGGCCGGGCGATGAGGTACGCGACGAGGCGGCGGTCGCCAGGGCGGTCCTCGCGCACGAGGGCGACG
>NZ_JBKGHJ010000080.1:0-3247 GCF_046520365.1 Corallococcus sp. 4LFB | reverse complement strand
CGCATGCGCCACCTGGTGGGCGCGCTGGAGCAGCTGCTGGTACGTGAGCGTCACGTCCCCCGCGCGCAGGGCCACGGCGTCGGGCGTGGCGCGGGCCTGGGCGGCCACGAGCGTGTGGACGAAGGCCTCGCGGTCGAACGGCTTCGCGGTGGCGTTCCAGTCCACCAGCACGCGCTGCTTCTCCGCGGCGGGCAGCAGCGGCAGGCGCGCAACGGGGCTTTCCGCGTCGGCGACCACGCCGCGCAGCAGCTCTTCGTAACAGGCCATCCAGCGGCGGACCGTGGAGCCGTCGAAGAGGTCGGTGTTGTACTGGCACTCCAGCACCACGCGGCCATGGGCCTCGGCCGCGTTGATGAAGAGGTCGAAGTTCTCGAAGTGGCGCGGGTTGCTGGCCAGGTCGCAGGTGAGGCCCTGGAACGCCAGCTGCTCACCCGTGACGGCCTGGTCCACGTTGAACAGCACGTTGACCAGCGGCAGGCGGCTGGGGTCGCGCGGCAGCGCCAGCTGCTTGAGCAGCGTGCCGAAGGTGTACTCCTGGTGCTCGTAGGCATCGAGCATCGTGGTGCGCAGCTGCTTGAGCACCTGCGTGAAGGGCGCCTCCGCGGCGACGTTGCTGCGCAGGGGCAGCGCGTTCACGCAGTGGCCCACCAGGTCCTTCAGCCCGGCCACGGACTGGCCCGCGGCGGGGATGGCCACCACCACGTCCTCCAGCCCCGTCAGCCGGTGCAGCAGCGCCTTGAATCCCGCCAGCAGCGTGGTGAAGAAGCTGCCGCCGTGGCGCGCGCCCACGCGCTTGAGCTGCTCCACGAGCGCGGGCTCCAGGACGCAGTCCTCCCGCCGCGAGCTGTACGTCTTGGACGGCGGACGGCGCCGGTCCAGCGGCAGCTCCAGCACCGGCAGCGCGCCGGAGAACTGCTTGAGCCAGTAGCGCTCGTGCTCCGCGTACTCCGGCGTCGTGGCCAGCTGCGCCTGCGCGCGGGCGTAGTCGCTGAACGTGGGCGCGGGCGCCAGCACGGGCGGGGTCCGCCGCACGTGCGCCGAATAGAAGGCCGCCAGGTCGCGCAGCATCACCGCCATGGACCAGCCGTCGCACACGATGTGGTGCGCGGTCAGCGTCAGCAGGTGCTCCTGGGCGGACAGCCGCGCGAGGCGCGGGCGCAGCAGCGGCCCGGTCTCCAGGGACAGCGGCGTCTCCACCTCGTGGGCGACGAGCTCGCGGAGGCGGGCGTCGCGCTCGGAGGGCGGCAGCGCGTCCAGCGACACGACCTCCAGCAAGAGGGGCGTGGCGGCGGCGACGCACAGCGTGAGGCCGTCCGCGCTGAACGTGGTGCGCAGCGCTTCGTGCCGCGACATCAGGTCCTGGAGCGCGGCGCGCAGGGACTCGACGTCCAGGGGCCCGTGCAGCCGCACGGACATGGATTCGTTGAAGGCGCACGACGCGTCCGGGCCCATCTGCACGCCGGTCCACACCTCGCGCTGGGGCTCGGTGGACGGCGCGGTGAGCAGCAGCGCGGGCCCGGCGAACGGATCGAAGTCGTCGGGCAGGTCCTGGGTGGGGGAGTCGGGGGTCTTCATCGGGTCTCGCTCAGCTTGACGAACTTGCCGGGCACCGTGGGGTGCGGGACGAACCAGGCGGGGTTGCCCTGCGGATCACGCCCCAGGCGGGCGCCGGGGACGGGGGGCTGGTTGGAATCGAAGGCCGCGGGGGCCTGCGGCTGGGGCCGCGCCGTGCCGGGCAGGAAGCCCGCGTCCTGCAGCTCCGTGACGCTGTCCTGGAACGCGGTGATGAGGCGCTGCAAATCCGCGTCGGAGTGCGCGGTGGTGAAGAAGCACGGGAAGCCATCCCAGATGTGGATGCCCTTGTCGCGCAGCAGGCAGAACAGCAGGTCCGCGTTCGCGACGTCCGCCGTGACGAAGGTCTTCCACAGCGACCCGAAGTGCTTGATGCGCAGCGGGGCACCCACCTCGTCGAAGAACGCGTTGAGCGTGCTGGCCAGCCTGTCCGCCTTGGCGCTCACGCCGCGCTGGAGCTCCGGGCCCGCGGCCTTCATGTGCTCCAGCGCGGCCTTCGCGGCGGCGAGCGCCAGCGGGTGACGCACGAACGTGCCGGCGAAGTACGTCACGCCCACGGTGGGCACGGAGTCGTCGCCGAACTGCCAGTGGCCGCCGTCCAGCGCGTCCATGAACGGGCGCTTGCCCGCGATGACGCCAATGGGCATGCCGCCGCCCACGACCTTGCCGTAGGTGGCCACGTCCGCCTGCACGCCGAACACCGCCTGGGCGCCGCCCGGGTGCATGCGGAAGCCGGTGATGACCTCGTCGAAGATGTAGACGGAGCCGGACTTCTGGGTGAGGTCGCGCAGTTGGTGCAGGAACTCGCGTGGCTGGAAGTCCGGGCGGCGGCTCTGCACGGGCTCCACCATGATGGCCGCCAGCGAGTCCGCGCGGGAGCGCAGGATCTCCAGCGACTCCGGCGTGCCGTAGTCCAGCACGAGCACGTCCTGCACCGCGCCCGCCATGATGCCCGGGGCGGCCGGCACGGTGCGCAGGCTCTTGGTGCCACGCACCAGCACCTCGTCGAAGATGCCGTGGTAGCTGCCGGCGAAGATGGCCACGGTGCTGCGGCCGGTGACGGTGCGGGCGATCCGCAGCGCGCCCATCACTGCCTCGGAGCCGGTGTTGCAGAGCGCCGCGCGGTCCGCGCCGGTGAACTCACAGACGAGCTTCGCGACCTCGCCGGCCAGGGGGTGCATGGGCCCCAGCTCGTAGCCGTCGTCCACCTGCTTGTGCACGGCCTGGGTGATGAAGTCCGGCGCGTGGCCGAACATCACGGAGCCGAAGCCGTTGAGCGCGTCCAGGTACTCGTTGCCGTCCACGTCCCAGAGCTTGGAGCCCTTGGAGCGGTTCACGGCCAGCGGGTAGATGAGCTCCTTGAGCAGCGGCCGGAAGCCCGTCACCACGCGCGGATCCGACAGCTGGCCGCGGTTCTCCTGGGCGGAGCGCTTGGAGCCCTGCGTCTTCGTCGTGTAGCGGCGGGTGAAGTCCTCCAGGAACGTCTGCTGCCGGGGCGTGAGCGAGTCCTTCGGCGCGAGGCTGATGCGCGCGATGGCGCCGAAGGCCTTCTTCACGTCGTACCGCACCGGGCCCTTGAGCTCGGCTTCATCAGATGCGGCCGAGGTGGCCCCCGTCGCGGCCGAGGAGGGCGCGGGCTGCGCGGCCTGCGGCTGCGCCGGCTGGGCCTGCACGG
>NZ_JBKGHJ010000809.1:0-2431 GCF_046520365.1 Corallococcus sp. 4LFB | reverse complement strand
GGATCCACCTTGCGAGCCGGCGGAGGCGGAAGCGCTCCGGCGGGCTGCTGGCCGGGAGAGGCGGAGGGCGAAGGAGCGGCGGGCGCGGTGGAGTCCGCGCCGGGCGCCTGCGCGAAGGCAGGCAGGGTGATGAGCACGAGTGACGCCACGAAGGCGCGCACGAAGTTCGAACGAGACAACACGGCTCTCCTTGCCGACAGCGACGCGCACTCAACGCGACGCCCGTGGCATTGGGATGAAGGGTTTGTGACGTCTGTGGCGGCGGCGGGAAAACTCGGCGTCACGAACCGCGCGCGGCGCACACCGCGCGCGGGGACACACGAGGCTCGCGCTCAGTCCGCGAGCCGGTCCGGCAGCACGGCGACGGTGATGTTCCCGCCCCGCGCCAGGTCCAGCACTTCCATGGCACTGCCGTACGGCACCGCGTCGCTCGCGTCGAAGAAGACGATCTTGTCCGCGCGCGCGTTCAGCATCCGCTGCAGCCGCGCCACCACCTGGTCGCGCGGCACCTCTTCGCGGTTGATGCGCAGCGTTCCGGCCTTGTCCACCGTGAGCACCACGGGCGGCTTCGCGTCCGGCGGCGGAGGCGTGGCCTCCTCCTTCTTGTCCGGCTTCGCGGGCACGTTCATCCACAGGTTCTTGGTCATCAGCGGCGTGACCACCATGAAGATGATGAGCAGGACCAACACCACGTCCACCAGGGGCGTCACGTTCATCGTGGGGCGGACACCGCCGCCCTTGTTGCCACCGACGTCGAAAGCCATGGCGCGTGCCTCCCCTTACTGCTTCTTCCGGTCGATGACCTGGAGACTGATGCCCGGAAAGCCAATGTCCTGCATCGCCTTGAACACGCCGCGCACCTGCGCGTACGCCACGCCCCGGTCCGCCTTGAGCACCACGGGCGCGTCCGGCTTCGCCTGGTGCAGCGCCTTGAGCTCCACCACCAGCGCGTCCCGGGTCAGCTGCTTGCGGTCCAGGTAGAACGCCCCGTTGGACGCCAGGCTCACCGTGGTGGGCTCCAGGTTCTTGTTCTCCGGATCCGGGTTCATCGCCGCGGGCAGCTCCACCGCGGCGCTGGCCTCCAGCTGCGGCGTGACGACCATGAAGATGATCAGGAGGACGAGCACCACGTCCACCAGCGGCGTCACGTTCATCTCCGGCGTGAGGCTCCTACGCGTGGCCGACATCGCCCGCCTCGGTCCGCGTGGAGACGACGTCGGAGCCCGTCGCGTGCGCGGCCGCGTGGCCCGCCACCGCGCGCTTGTCGCCGGCCATGTCCTCCAGGTGGTCCATGAACTCGCTGCGGGCCTGCTCCAGGGACAGCAGCAGCGCGTCCGCGCGGGTGGACAGGAAGTTGAACATCAGCACCGCGGGGATGGCGACCAGCAGGCCCAGCGCGGTGACGACGAGCGCCTCCGCGATGCCGGCGGACACCGCGCCCAGGCCACCGGAGCCCTCCTTCGCGATGCCGGCGAAGGCCTCGATGATGCCCACCACCGTGCCGAGCAGACCGACGAACGGCGCCACCGACCCCACCGTGGCCAGCACCGACATGCCCCGGCGCACGTCCGCGGTGATGCGCTCGTTGATGCGCACCAGGTCGCGGCGCGTGAGCTCCACGGCGCCCAGCTTGCCGGCGGGAGCGCGGGACTTCGCGAGGAACGTCTTCATGCCGCCGCCCAGCATCATCGCCAGGTGGCTGCTCTTGTTGCCGTCCGCCTCCTTCACCAGCGCGTCGTGCTGCTGCTGCGCGAGCAGCGGACCGGCGCGGCCCGCGAACTGGCGGGACGCGACGCGCGAGCGGAAGAAGACGAACAGGCGCTCGAAGAAGACCGCCAGCGACGCGACCGCGAAGGCGACCAGCGTCCAGGCGATGCCCAGGGCGAAGACGCCCATGTGCGCGTAGATTTCCTTGAGATTGAAGTTCATGGCGGTGGCTTTCCGGGAGGGGAAGGAAGGCGTCAGGACTTGAGGCGGAAGGGGACCTTGAAGATGCGGAAGACGGCGGTCGGCTGACCGGAGACGACGGCGGGCTTGAAGCGCCACGTGCGCACGGCGGCCAGCGCGGCGCTGGCGAAGGGCTCATCGCCGCGCATCACCTTGAGGCCGGTGACGCGGCCGTCGACCTCGACGACGCCCTTGAGGATGACCAGCCCCTCCAGGCCCTTGGAGCGGGCGTCGGACGGGTATTCGGGGAGGAGGTTCGCGGCCAGCGGCTCCGGCGGCGTGCCCGTCTCCGGCAGGTTGATGGGCTGCGCGCGGCCACCGCCAATGGCCATGCCCTCGCCGCTGCCGGTGCCACCCACCACACCGCCAGGGACGAGCGTGCCGATGCCACCGACGGCCATGGGCGCCGCGGCGACGACTTCCTTCTCAGCCTCGGGCGGCTTGTCGAGCGGCACCGCGTCCGGGGCCTTCAGCGGCGCGGGCG
>NZ_JBKGHJ010000808.1:0-2440 GCF_046520365.1 Corallococcus sp. 4LFB | reverse complement strand
CCCCAGCCGCAGCCGATGCCGCCCCCGCCGCCCGCGCGCAACCTGGCCATCGTCGACCGTGAGCAGGTGGAGCGCCGCATCGACCGGCTGGAGAACGCGCTGCGCAACGCGATGTCCCGGACGAAGGACGCCAGGGGCCGCGAGAGCATCCGCGCCGCCATGGAGCAGCTGGACAAGCTGAGCGAGTACGTGGACGACGCCGCGCCCTACGGCACGGGCCTGCCGCCCCCGGTGGTCAACAGCCGGCGCCGATGCCGCCCCCGCCGCCGGTGGTGCGCCCCATCGCGGACGCGCAGTTCCGCGGCATCACCCAGGCGATGCTCCGCGAGGCCTTCCCGCGCGAGAAGCTGCGCATCCTGTCGCAGGTGGCGCCGAACGAGAACTTCCTCGTCACGCACGTCATGTCCATGCTGGGGCAGTTCTCCTTCTCCAACGACAAGCTGGAGGTGGTGCGCCTGATGCGGCCCACGCTGCTGGATCCGCAGAACGGCTACCAGCTCTACCAGGCGTTCCCCTTCTCCAGCGACAAGGAGAAGCTCCAGGCCATCCTGGAGGGCGGCGGGCGCTACTAGCCTTCCGGCGTCACCTGGAGAGCGCGGACCAGATGGCCCGCGCCTCCGGGGAGTCCGCGGTGGCATGGACGCTGGCCACCACCCGGCCCTGCGCGTCCAGCGCCAGGACGTAGGGCGTTTCGCTGGAGGCAAGCCCCAGCGCCTTGGCCATGCCGCCGTTCTTGTCCAGCCAGGTGTCCTTCCAGAAGTCCTGGGGCACCTGGTCCTTCGCCTTGCCCCGCGCGGCGCCCTCGCTGACGAAGAACGGCAGCTTGAGGGTGATGAGGGACTGGCGGTGCACCGAGTCCTCCAGGTGCTGGTCCGCCGCGTCGAACCACCCGCGCATCTTGTCGCCCGCGTCCTTGTCGGTGATGACGACCAGCAGCGTGGGGCTCCCCTTCAGCTCCTTGCTCGCGTGAGGGTCGGCCGTCAGGTCCTTCGCGGAGAACTCCGGCAGCGGCTGCCCCTGTGAAGGCAGCGCGAACGCGCCCGGGGCCAGGAGCAGCCCCAGGGCCAGCGCAGCCCCCCCGAGCGTGGAACGGCCCCACCGCGAGTCCCTGGGTCGATGTGTCATGAGAGGACAGGTGTCCACGCGCACGCCGGTTCCCTAGCAGCCGGGATGCCTGCGCACGGCAGACTGCCTGCCCTGGTGGGGATCGGGTAGCTTTGGACTCCCCCCTCGCTTTCCGGGAGTCCCCCCTTGAGAACCGTTTCCCTCGCCCTGCTCCTGCTGCCGCTGACGGGCGGCGCGGCCGTGAAGAGCGTCTCCACCGTGGCCGAGTTCCAGACCGCGCTCTCGTCCGCGAAGGCCGGTGACGAGCTCGTCCTGGAGGATGGCACGTACACCTTCAACGCGAACGTCAACTGCGCGGCGGAGGGCACGCAGGCCGCGCCCATCGTGGTGCGCGCGAAGAACCGCCATGCGGCCCTCATCCGCTTCAACGCGCTGGAGGGCTTCAAGGTGTCCGGCCGCTACTGGACCTTCGACGGGCTCACCGTGGAGGGCATCTGCGCGAACGACCAGAACTGTGAGCACGCCTTCCACGTCACCGGCCACGCGGAGAACTTCGTCCTGCGCAACAGCCGCGTGCGCGACTTCAACGCACAGCTCAAGGTGAACGCGGCGCAGAACGGCAGCGGCGTCTGGGAGATGCCCCACCGCGGCCTCATCGAGAACAACGAACTCTACGACACGCACGTGCGCGCGACGGGCACGCCCGTCACCAAGCTGAACATCGACACGGGCGACGACTGGGTGGTCCGCGACAACGAACTGCACGACTTCGGCAAGCAGGGCAACGTCTCCTACGGCGCCTTCATGAAAAGCGGCGGCAAGCGGGGCATCTTCGAAAGGAACCGCGTCCTCTGCGCGAAGGACCGGCCCGCCGGGACCGACACGCGCATCGGCCTGTCCTTTGGCGGAGGCGGGACGGGGAATGCGTACTGCGCGCCGGCCTTCGACCCTGACGTGCCGTGCTCGCCGGAGCACACGGACGGAATCATCCGCAACAACATCGTGGCGAACTGCTCGGACGCCGCCGTGTACCTGAACAAGGCCACGAACACGCGCGTGCTGTTCAACACGTTCATGAACAACGGGCTGGGCGTGGACTACCGCTACGCCGCGTCCACCGGCCAGGCCACCGGCAACGTGATGTCGAGCGTCGTCCGCAACCGCGACAGCGCCACCGGCACCTTCAGCGCGAATCGGACGGGCGTGACGAGCACCGAGTGGGCGGCCTGGTACGTGGCGCCGCTCCAGGGCGACCTGACGCTCAAGGGCGACGTGTCGTCGCTCATCGGCGCGCCCGCGCAACGCCCTGGTCGCCGGAGGACTTCTGCACGCGTCCCCGGCCCGCCTCCGGCCACGCTGGGCGCCTGGACGCTGT
>NZ_JBKGHJ010000807.1:0-2446 GCF_046520365.1 Corallococcus sp. 4LFB | reverse complement strand
AGCGAGGCGGCGGCGCGCGACGCGGACACGCACGTGAAGCACGTGTCGGAGGAGGGGCTGCGCAGGTTGGGCTTCGGGCGCTGACGGCTGGGTGCGCGGAGACGGCGGAGGCCCGTGGGATCAGGCAACCATCCGAGCCTCGCCGAGCGGCGCCGAGCCTCGCCGAGCGGCGCCGAGCCTCGCCGAGCCTCGGAGCCGACGCTCAGGGCCGCTGACGGCCTTGGCGTCCACGCGGTTTCGGCCCGCGTGCTTGGCCCGGTAGAGGTACTTGTCCGCGGCGGAGATGAGGTCCTCCGGCTGGGAGAAGTCCGAGTCCAGCAGCGTCGCCACCCCCAGGCTGATGGTCACCTTGATGGGCGTGCCGCTGAAGATGAAGTCCGCGCGGTCCACCGCCACGCGGCAGCGCTCCGCGCACGCCAGGGCCGCGTCCTCCGCGGACTCGCGCAGCATCAGCGCGAACTCCTCGCCGCCGTAGCGCGCGAGCAGGTCCTCGGTGCGCACCGTGTCCGCCACCCGCTGCGCGATGCGCGTCAGCACGAAGTCGCCGGCCGGGTGGCCGTACACGTCGTTGATGCGCTTGAAGTGATCCACGTCGAAGAGCACCAGCGACAGCGGCACGCGGTGGCGCAGGCAGTACGCGAACTCCTTGCGCACCGTCTCCATGAAGTACTTCTTGTTGTAGACGCGGGTGAGGCCGTCGCGCGTGGCGGACTCGTAGATGCTGCGCTGGTACTGCTCCTCCAGCGCGTCCTGGATGCTGAACTTCAGCACCGTGTTGGAGCCGATCTGGATCTTGTCGCCGTCGTACAGCGGCGCCGCGCTCACCTTCAGGCCGTTGAGGTACGTGCCGTTGGTGCTGCCCAGGTCCACGAGCTGGAAGCGGCCGTCCCCGATGGCGACGACCTTCGCGTGCTTGCGGGAGATGCCGTCGTCCTCCACCTGGAACTGGGCCTCCGAGCTGCGGCCCAGCACCACCTCCGAGCGGTCCAGCTTGAACATCCGCCCGATGCCGGCGGCGGACTTGGCGCTGATGACGATCAGATACGCGCTCTGCTGCTGGGCGCTGCCCAGCAGGTCCGAAATGGAATGGACGGAAGTTTTCTCCTCGGACATCGCGCCTCCCATCTTACGGGCCGCCTTTTCACGGCGGCAAGCACACCCACGCTCCTTTCACGCACCCGGTGTCAGGCGACCCGCCCCACCCGCGCCGGCCGGCGCCGCTTTTTCTCCGGTGGAGGAACTGTCGGCCGCCCGACGGACAGCTCGCCCGCCACGGGCGCCCGGAGGAAGCGCGAGAGGGCCTCGCCCCCCCGGGGGTGCTCCGCCAGCCCCTGCATCAGCTTCACCAGCGCCGCCGACGGGGTCATGTCCGCGCCGCCGACCGCACCCTCCGCCAGCAACCGGGCCCCGGACTCGTAGAGCGTGAGGTCCACGCCGTTGCGGTACGCCTGGCTCACCACCAACACCGGGATTCCTCGCTCCCGCGCCTGGACGAAGAGCGGCAGGAGCGAGCGGCCCAGCTCCGGAGCGATGGGCACGTTGCCCGCCCCGTACGCCTCCACCACCAGCCCCCTCACGTGCGGCAGCAGCTGCAGGGGCAGGGCGGGGTCCAGCCCCGGGTACACCTTGAGGAGGAAGACGCGCGGATCCAGCTTCTCGTGGAGCCGGAAGGGGCCTCGCGACGGGAGGCCCTTCTCGAAGGTGACGTCCACGCCCAGCGTGCCCAGCACGGGGAAGTTGGGGCTCTCGAACGCGTCGTACTCCGCCACCTTCACCTTGCGCGTGCGGTTGCCCCGGTACAGGTGCGAGTCGAAGCAGATGGTCACCTCGCGCGGCCCCTGGAGCGCGGAGAGCACCGCGTCGATGAGGTTCAGCCGCGCGTCGGAGCGCAGCTCCCCCAGCGGACGCTGCGAGCCCGTCAGCACCACGGGGCAGGGCGGGTTTCGCAACATGAACGACAGCGCACTGGCCGTGAAGGCGAGCGTGTCCGTTCCGTGGGTCACCACCGCCCCGTCGAAGTCCGCCAGTCGACGGTGGAGGTGGGCGGCCATCCGGCTCCAGAGCTCCGGCTGCATCTCCGAGCTGTCCAGGTTGGAGAACAGCTCGAGCTCGATGTCGGCCAGCTGGAACAGCTCCGGGGCTCGCTTGCGGAGCGTCTTGAAGAAGGCAGCGGGACGCAGGGCGGAGGGCCGGCCACCGGCCATTCCGAGCGTGCCTCCGGTGTGCAGCAGCAGGACTCTGGGCATGGGCGAGGGGCCTCCCTGCCAAAGGCCGCCTTGCTTTACAAGCCCTGCGCGCATGGCTAAACCCCGGAGCCGTGCTCCTCCCTCGATGGAAGCGTGTTGCTCCCGTGCTGGCCGCGGCGACCCTGATGGGCGCTGGCTGCACCAAGAGCGCGGAAGTCCCGGCCACCGCCAAGGCCCCGCCGCCGGCCGCCAGCCCGGCG
>NZ_JBKGHJ010000806.1:0-2448 GCF_046520365.1 Corallococcus sp. 4LFB | reverse complement strand
GCGAGCCCTGCGCGCGCTCGGCGTCGCGCGCGTCCTGCTCCTGCTTCGCGCTCCCGTGCCCGTTCGTGCGCGCCTCGAACTTGTGGACCCTGGCGGCGGGCGTCCTTGGCGTCGCGGCGGCCTGCTTCGCCTCCGCGCCCTTGCCACCCTTGGGGGCCTTCGCCTGCGCGCCGGACTTCGACGCGCCGCCCCTGGCGCTCTTCGCCTTGCCCGCTGACTTCGCACCCTTCGCGGACTTCGACGCCGCGGACTTCTTCGCGGCCTTCGAATCGGCCGCGTCGTCCTTCACCTCGCCCGCGCGAGGCGCGGCGCCCCGCTGGAAGGGATCATTCCCGAGGACACCCTTGGTCATGACTGGCTCCTTCTGAGCGCCGAGGCGGCGTCCGTGACATGGTGGAGGGGCACGAACCCCAGCGCGGTCTCGGCGCGCTCCCCGTCCGCGACCCAGGAGTAATGCATGTAGTCGAGCAGGGCCACCGGCAACGTGCCCGCTCCCACCACCCCGAGCGCGCGAAGTGCTCCACGAAACAACGGCCCTGGCAGGGGGAGCGGTCGCGCGCCCGCCTGGCGGATGAGCCCCGACAGCGGCAACACCCCGCGCCCCACGATGTTGAACTCCCCGGCCGCCTCCGCCCGCAGCGCCAGGTGCAGCGCCCGGCCCGCGTCCTCCTCATGGAGGGCCTGCCACAGCGGGTCGAATCCCAGAAGCGTGGGCACCACGGCGTGCGACAGCAACCGCGTCACCGGGTTGTCCAGGCTCCGGCCGAGCAGGGGCGCGAACCGCAATACCAGCGTGCGCGTGTCCGGGTGCCGCTCGCGGAAGGCCCGCACCTGTCCCTCGACCTCCACCTTGTCGTTCACGAACCGGCTGTTCGGACAGCCGAACAGCGGCGAGCCCTCGCGCAGGAGCGCCGGGTTGTTGCCCCGCGCGCCGTACGTCACCGTGAGCGACGGCACCACCAGCCGTGGCAGCCGGGCACGGCCCACCGCCGTCAGCACGTTCATCGTGCCAATGACCTCCAGCTCGTGCGCCAGCGGGCCGTCGAGGATGGGCCCGAAGAGGAACGCCAGGTGGAAGAGGGCGTCCACGGGGCGCTCGGTGAGCGCGTCCGTCAGCTCTGCTTCCGCGTCGTAGCGGGTGAGGTCCACGCGGTGGAACTCCACCTTGCTCCTCCCCTGGGGCTCCTTCGTGTCCAGCACGAGGATGCTCTCCACGCCGGGGTCCGCTTCCAGCCTCGGCAGGAGCAGCTTGCCGTAGTCGCCATTGGCGCCTGTCACCGCGATGCGCATCGGGCCCTTGCCTGCTCGGAACACTTCCATTCGCAGGGGCGGGTGTTAGCCCAGCCGTCCGGGAATGTCAGCCGAGCGCGCCAGTGATGTTCTGGACAACGTCATCCAGTTCGCGGAGGGTGGCTGATCGCCATGTCCCGAATCGCGCGCCTGAGCGACGTGCTCATCAACAAGATCGCCGCCGGCGAGGTGGTGGAACGCCCCGCCTCCGTGGTGAAGGAGCTGTGCGAGAACTCGCTCGACGCGGGCGCGCGCACCGTGCGCGTGGAGCTGGAGGGCGGCGGGGTGGGGCGCATCACCATCTCCGACGACGGCCACGGCATGAGCCGCGAGGACGCCACGCTCTGTCTGGAGCGCCACGCCACCAGCAAGCTGCGCGAGCTGGACGACCTCTTCCACATCGACTCCATGGGGTTCCGGGGGGAGGCCATCCCCGCCATCGCGTCCGTGTCCCGCTTCACACTGCACACCGCGGAGCCGGACGCGCACGAGGGCACCAAGGTCATGGTGGAGGGCGGAGGCCCGCCCACGGTGGAGGACGCGCCGCCCCGCGTGGGCACCGTCATCACCGTGGAGGACCTCTTCTTCAACGTGCCCGCGCGCCGCAAGTTCATGCGCCAGGGCGCCACCGAGCTCAAGCACTGCGAGGAGGCCGTCGTGCGCCTGGCGCTCGCGCACCCGGAGGTCGGCTTCTTCGCCTCGCACGAGGGCAACGAGCTGTTCTCCAGCCCGGTCAGCGAACATGATCCGCGCGAGCGGATCGCCGCGGCCCTGGGCCCCGCGTCCTTCGCGCACCTGTTCCCCGTGGAGGAGCGCCGGCTGGGCGTCGTCGTCACGGGCTACCTCGCGTCGCCGGAGTACACGCTGCCCAACGCGCGCGGGCTCTACACCTTCGTCAACCGCCGCTACATCCGCGACCGCGGCCTCATCAGCACCGTGCAGCGCGCGTTCCAGGACTTCCTGCCCGCGGGCCGCCAGCCGGTGGTGGTGCTGCACATCGACGTGGAGCCCCGCGCGGTGGACGTCAACGTGCACCCCCAGAAGATGGAGGTGCGCTTCGCGGACGCCCGCGGCGTGCAGGACGCGGTGAGCGCCGCCCTCTCGCGCGTGCTGCGCGCGGCCCCTGGCTGGGCACGCCCGAACAGCAGGCCGCGAACC
>NZ_JBKGHJ010000805.1:0-2457 GCF_046520365.1 Corallococcus sp. 4LFB | reverse complement strand
GCCGCACCCACGCGGAGACGGAGAGCCTCATCGGCTTCTTCGTCAACACGCTCGTCCTTCGCGCACAGGTCTCTTCTGGCGCTTCCTTCCGTCAGTTGATCCAGCAGGTGCGTGAGGCCTCCCTGGGTGCGTATGCCCACCAGGACATCCCCTTCGAGCGGCTCGTCGAGGCCCTGCGGCCCCAGCGCGACCTGACGCGCCCCCCGCTCTTCCAGGCCCTCTTCGCGCTGCAGAACACGTCCATGCCTTCGCTCCAGCTCCCAGGGCTCTCCCTGCGCGGCCTGGAGCTGGAGGGCCACAACGTCAAGGCCGAGCTGGAGCTGTTCCTCTTCGAGACACCGGACGGCTTCGACGGCTCGCTCGGCTTCAACACCGGTCTCTTCGCTCCCGCCACCGCACAGCGAATGGCACGGCACTTCGTGTCGCTCGTCGAAGCGCTCGTCTCCCATCCGGAGGCGTCGCTCGCCTCCGCGTCCATGCTCTCCCAGGACGAGCTTCACCAGGTCCTGGTGCGGTGGAACGACACGCGGTCGTCCTACCCCGCGGAGGCCTCCATCCCCCAGTGCTTCGAGGCCCAGGCGCGTGAGGCGCCGGACGCGATCGCTCTCGTCTCCTGCGATGGCCGCCTCACGTACCGGCAGCTCGACGAACGCGCCAACCAGCTCGCCCATCTCCTCATCGCGTCGGGCGCCGCTCCGGGCACGACCGTCGCGCTCGCCCTGGAGCGCTCGTTCGACCTCGTCGTCTCACTCCTCGCCATCCTCAAGGCCGGCGCCGCCTACGTCCCCCTGGAGCTGGCGTCCCCTCCTGAGCGCCTCGCCCTGCTGCTGGCGGACTGCCGCGCGCCCCTGCTCCTCACCCACTCCCGCATGACGGACCGCCTGCCCCGCTTCTCCGGCCGCACCGTCCTGCTGGACACCGAGGCCTCGCTCCTCGCGCGTCAGCCTACGCACCCGCCCGCCGTGGAAATGTCGGCGGACAGCCTCGCCTACGTCCTCTTCACCTCGGGTTCCACCGGCAGGCCCAAGGGCGTCCTGGTGCCCCACCGCGGCGTCGTGCGCCTCGTGCGCGGCGCGTCCTTCATCGACTTCAGCCCCCAGCACTCCTTCCTCCAGCTGGCTCCCGTCGCCTTCGATGCTTCGACCCTCGAGATCTGGGGTGCGCTGCTTCACGGCGCGAAGCTCGTCCTCGCTCCGCCGCACGCCCTCTCCACCGAGGAGCTCGCGGCCCTGCTGCGCCACCACCGCGTGACGACGCTGTGGCTGACCGCCGCCCTCTTCGAGCAGGTCGCCCTCCATCAGCCAGACGCGCTGGCCCGCGTGCCTCGGCTGCTCGTGGGCGGAGACGTGCTGCCCGCGGAGCGCGTGCGTCAGCACCTCTCCCGCCTGGGTCCGGACTCCGTCCTCGTCAACGGCTACGGCCCCACCGAGAACACGACCTTCTCCACCACCCACACGCTCTCGCCTGGGAGCGACTTCGGGCACGCCGTCCCCATTGGCAGGCCGCTCTCCCAGTCCACCGCCTACGTGCTGGACGCCACGCTGCGGCCCGTCCCTGTCGGCGTCGCGGGTGAACTCTTCGTCGGCGGTGACGGCCTCGCGTGGGGCTACCTCCACCGCTCCGACCTCACCGCCGAGCGCTTCGTCCCGCACCCCTTCTCCACCACTCCGGGACAGCGCCTCTACCGCACCGGTGACAAGGCCCGCTGGCTCGCGGACGGCACGCTCGACTTCCTCGGCCGCACTGACTTCCAGGTGAAGCTGCGCGGCTTCCGCATCGAGCCCGGCGAGATCGAATCCGCCCTGCGCCAGCTCCCCTCCGTCTCCGAGGCACGGGTGCTCGTGCGCGAGGACGTGCCCGGCGACAAGCGGCTGGTCGCCTACGTCGTCCCTGCCTCTGCGGCGCTCGACGTCACCTCCGTGCGCGGGGCCCTGCAGCAGCGGCTGCCCGAGTACATGGTGCCCTCAGCCTTCGTCGTGCTGGAGGCGCTGCCCCTCACGCCCAACGGCAAGCTCGACCGCGAAGCCCTTCCCGCTCCGGAAGCGTCCGCGCAGGAGCGCGAAGCGTATGCGCCTCCTGGCACCCCCACCGAGGAGCTGCTCGCAGGACTCTGGGCCGACGTGCTCCGCGTGGAGCGCATCGGACGCGAGGACGATTTCTTCGCCCTGGGTGGCCACTCCCTGCTGGCCACGCAGCTCGTCTCACGGATCCGCTCCGCGTTCGGCATCGAGCTGCCCCTTCGCGCGCTCTTCGAGGCCCCCTCGCTCACCCGGCTCGCCCTCCGCGTGGAGGAGGCGCTCCAGGCCGCTGAAGGCATCGCCCTGCCGCCGCCGGCTGCCATCGCCCGAGGCGACGAAGCACCGCTGTCGTTCGCCCAGCAGCGGCTGTGGTTCCTGGATCAGCTCCAGCCCGGCTCGGCCACGTACAACATCCCGAGCGCCCTGCACCTGGAAGGGC
>NZ_JBKGHJ010000804.1:0-2477 GCF_046520365.1 Corallococcus sp. 4LFB | reverse complement strand
CGCGTCCAGCGCGGACAGCGGGCGGAGCGGGCCGGGGCGCCTTGAGCAGGGGCGTGATGTAGCGCACCGGGATGACGAGCCCCAGCGCGCGGCCGTTGGCGAGCGCCGCGGTGGCCAGCCCCACCACCGCGCCTTGCGCGTCCAGCACCGGCGCGCCGGAGGCGTCCTCGGGAAGGGTGCGGGACAGCTCCAGCAGGGTGAGCCATTCGCCCAGCACCTGCACCGCGCGGACCTCCAGGAGGCGCGGTTCGGGGGGGCGGTCCGCGTGGGCCTGGAGCACGTGCAGCGCTTCGCCCTCCTGGGGCAGCGTGGCGGGGCCCAGCGGGAGGGCGGGCACCAGGTCCGGGACGGACAGGCACAGGACGGCCAGGTCGCGGCGCTCGTCCACGGCGGCCACCTGCACCACCGGGGAGCGCAGGCCGTCCGGGAGCACGGCGGTGATGGCGCGCGCGCTGGCCACCGCGTGGAGGCTGGTGACGACGTGGCCCTCGGAGGAGATGACGAAGCCCGTGGCGGTGTGGCCCCCCAGGTCCAGCAACAGCAGGGAGGCACTCGTGCGCCGCAAGGCCTCTTCGGCCCGCGCACGGCGTGCCTGGTCGTCGTCGGACATGGCCACCCCCACTTGTGATGTCCCGGCCGGCATTCCCATCGGGTCACCTCCGATGCGCCCGGCCGCATCGCGTTGTATCAGCCCGCCCGCTCTCCACCCAACCCACCCGGGTGGGGCGATGTTGGCCGTCATGTTGTGATTGGCGCGCGAGTGTCTGGTCGTTAAACCTCCGGCCGGCATGCACAAGACCCACCTCGTCGGCGCCCGCACCCACAACCTCAAGGATCTGTCCGTCGACCTCTCCGAAGGGGAGTTCGTCTGCGTCACCGGCGTGTCCGGAGGCGGCAAATCGAGCCTCGCGCTGGACACGCTCTACGCGGAGGGCCAGCGGCGCTTCGTGGAGAGCTTCAGCCCGTATGCCCGGCAGT
The DNA here is from genome assembly GCF_046520365.1 of Corallococcus sp. 4LFB. NCBI lineage: Bacteria > Pseudomonadati > Myxococcota > Myxococcia > Myxococcales > Myxococcaceae > Corallococcus > Corallococcus sp. 4LFB. The sequence goes on along the minus strand of NZ_JBKGHJ010000804.1, from coordinate 1,499 downwards.
TCCTGGAGCGGCTGGAGCGGCCGCCCATGGAGGCGCTGGAGCCGGTGGCCGCGGGCGTCGCGGTGGACCGGCGCGCGCCGGTGAAGAGCTCGCGCTCCACGGTGGCGACGCTGGCGGACGTGGAGCCGTACCTGTCCGCGCTCTTCACCCGGGAGGCCATGCCGGTGTGTCCGGACTGTGGCCTGGAGGCGGTGCGCACCGACGCGCGCGTGGCCGCGAAGGCCGCCCTGCGCGAGCACCCGGACGCGCCCGCCGTCTTCACGTACCCCGTGCGCATCCCGGACACGTCCGCGTTCCTCGACGCCAGGGCCCGCCTGCTGAAGGACGGCTACCACCGGCTGATGGTGCAGGGCGAGGTGAAGGAGCTGGAGACGCTCAAGCCGGGCGAGGCCACCGACCCCGCGGGCGTGGCGCAGGTGGTGGTGGACCGGGTGAAGCTGACGGACGCGAACCTGTCCCGCGTCACCCAGGCGCTGGAGGACGCGTGGGCGCGCGCGGACGGCGAGGCGCTGCTCTTCCTGCCGGAGGCCGCGCCGAAGCGGCTGCGCCGGGGCCTGGTGTGCCCGAAGTGCGCGCGGGAGTTCGAGCCCGCGCGGCCGGGCCTCTTCAGCTACCAGAGCCCGGTGGGCGCGTGCGCGCCGTGCCGCGGCTTCGGGCGCACCATCGGCATCGACTGGGGGAAGGTGATCCCCAACCCGGGCTTGAGCCTGGCGCAGGGGGCCATCCGTCCGTGGTCCGGCCAGTCCACCAGCTGGGAGCGCGAGATGCTCCAGCGCTACTGCAAGCAGAAGGGCATCCCCTTCGACAAGCCGTGGGACAAGCTCACCGCCGCGCAGCGCGAGTCGGTGCTCCAGGGCGAGGGCGACTACGACGGCGGCCGCGTCTACCCGGGCGTGCGCGCGTGGTTCCGGTGGATGGAGGGGCGCACGTACAAGATGCACGTGCGCGTGCTGCTGGCGCGCTATCGCGCGTACACGCTCTGCGACAGCTGTCACGGCGCGCGGCTCAACGAGCAGGCCCGCGCGTGGCGCGTGGGCGACCTGGACCTGCCGGGCTGGCACGGGCTGGAGCTGACGGACGCGCTGGCGCGGCTGGACGGGCTGAAGACGCTGGCGGGGCAGGGGGACCTGGCGAGGCGCGAGCTGTCCGCGCGCCTGCGCTACCTGCAGCGCGTGGGCCTGGGCTACCTCACGCTGGACCGCACCGCGTCCACGCTGTCCGGCGGCGAGGCGCAGCGCGTGTCGCTCACCGCGGCGCTGGGCACGTCGCTGACGGGCGCGCTCTTCGTGCTGGACGAGCCCACCGTGGGGCTGCACCCGGGGGACGTGCCGCCGCTCACGGAGGCCATCGCGGAGCTGGCGGACCGGGGCAACATCGCGCTGGTCATCGAGCATGATCCGCTGGTCATCCGCTCCGCGCACCGCGTGCTGGAGCTGGGCCCGGGCGCGGGCCGCGACGGCGGCAAGCTGTGCTTCGACGGCACCCCGGAGGCGCTGGCG
>NZ_JBKGHJ010000803.1:0-2484 GCF_046520365.1 Corallococcus sp. 4LFB | reverse complement strand
CCGACGGTGGCGTGGACGGCGGGACGCGGCCGGATGCCGGCACGGATGCGGGCACCGGGTCCCCCGACGCGGGCACTCCGGGCGACACCTCGAAGTACGGCTTCGAGTCCAGCACGCAGGGCTGGAGCGCGAGCGGCGCCGCCCTGTCGTCCGTGAGCACCACCACGTCCAAGGCCTACGCGGGCGCCCGTTCGCTGGCCGTGCCCTTCAACGGCACGTCCGGCAAGGGCACGGTGGCCGTGGCCAACGCGGCCGTCTACTCCGGCAAGACGGTGACGTTCCGGTTCTGGCTGCCCACCAGCAGCAAGATCACCGGCGTCCAGCCCTACGCCCTGGAGGGCGCGGCCGCGAACTGGCGCTGGACGGGCAACTGGATCGCCGTCGGCAGCCTCAAGGCCGGCGCCTGGAACAACATCACCGTGAAGCTGCCCGCCGGCTCCACCTCCCCGCTGTACCAGCTGGGCGTGGAGTTCCAGACGACGGGCACGTGGAAGGGGACGGCGTACCTCGACGCCGTCATCTGGTAGGTCAAGCAGTTCCCGGTCCCGCGGGCGCGTGCAACCGCCCGCGGGACCGACGTAGGGTAGCGCCCCCCGTGAGCACCCTGCCCCCCGCCGCCCCCGTCTCCCGCGAGCGCGTGCGCGCCATCGACTGGCTGCGCGGCCTCTCCGTCCTCGTGATGATCCAGACCCATTCGCTCGTGCTGCTCACCCCCGAGCTGCGCAAGAGCGAGTGGACCGGCCGGCTGCTCAAGGTCGACGGGCTGGTGGCCCCCGCGTTCATCTTCTCCGCCGGGTTCGCGCTGGCGCTCCTCATGGTGCGCAGCGCGCCGCGGGCGTGCTGCACGCGCGCGTGCCCGCAACCTGCGCCGCATCGCGGAGGTGTTCGCGGTCGCGGCGCTCGTCAACGCCGTCTGGTTCCCCATCCGCACCGAGCCCGTGTGGCTGCTGCGCCTGGACATCCTCCACTGCGTGGGCCTGTGCCTGATCATCACCCTGCCCCTGGCCGCGCTGCTGGCCTCACGCCCGCGCGTGCTCGCGGGCACCGCGTTCGCCCTGGCGATGGTGGCGTTCGCGCTGGCGCCCTTCAGCGACTCCGCGGGCGAGCCCTGGGCGTCGTTCCTGCGCAAGTCCTCCTGGGCCCCCTTCCCGCTGGTGCCGTGGATCGGCTTCGCGTGGCTGGGCGCCTTCGCGGGCTGCATCGCGGGCGCGTGGGGCCGCAAGGGGCTGGCGCGGGCCCTGGGCTTCCTCATCGCGCTGGGGCTCGTGGGCACGCTGATGCCGCGCGTGCTCAACGACCTCTACCCGCCGCACCGCTTCTTCGTCACCAACCCGTCCAACTCCGCCACCCGCTTCATGTGGGTCTGCGCGGTGCTGCTGGTGATGCTCTGGGTGGAGTCCCGGATGGCGCCGGACGCGAAGCCGTCACGCGCGCGCCGCTTCCTGGAGGTGTTCGGCACCGCGTCGCTGTCCGCGTACTTCTTCCACGAGATGCTGCTGTACTACCGCGTCTTCGGCGTCTTCTCGTTCCAGAAGCTGTGGGGCGACTCCAGCGGGTGGCTGAAGTACGCGGGCCTGCTCGCGCTGCTCATCGCGTGCACGTTCGTGCTGTGCCTCGCGTGGGATCCGGTGGAGCGCGTAGTGAAGAAGGCCTTCACGCGCGCGGGCCGGTGGCTGCTCAGTGCGCCGCGCTGGCTGCGGCCTGCTCGAAGGCGCGGATGAGCTCCGGCGGGGCCTGCACCAGTTCAATCAGCACGCCCTCGCCGCTCAGCGGGAACTGATCACTCGCCTTCGGGTGGATGAAGCAGACGTCGAAGCCCGCCGCGCCCTTGCGGATGCCGCCGGGCGTGAAGCGCATGCCCTGCCCCTCCAGCCACTTGACGGCCACCGCCAGGTCATCCACCCACAGGCCCACGTGGTTGAGCGCGGGGTCGTGCACCTTCGGACGGCCGTCAGGGTTGACGGGCTGCATCAAGTCCACCTCCACCTTGAAGGGGCCCGCGCCCGCCACGACGATGTCCTCGTCCACGTTCTCCTTCTCGCTGCGGTAGGTGCCATGGGCCGTCAGGCCTAGCGTGTCCACCCACAGCTTGCGCAGGGCGCCCTTGTCCAGCCCTCCGATGGCGATCTGCTGGATGCCCAGAATCCGGAACGGTCGTGTCGTCTCCATGGGCGCGGACCGTCGCAAAAGGGGTCCCCCCACGCAAGCGCGGGCCACGGGCGGGGCCGGGAAAAATTCACTGGATAAACCCATTCCGGAGGTCGGCCGTTTCCAGGGGCACGCTGACCTCCTCCCGTCGTCCCGGAGCCGCCCCATGTCCCCGTTCTTCTCGAAGCGCCGCGCGTCCTTCGTCAGTGGTGCCCTCCTCTGCGCAAGCCTCGTGAGCGCGTGCTCCTCCATGGAGCCGGCGCAGGGCGTGACGCGCAGCGAGCTCCGCCCCCAGGCCGTCGCGACCACCCGGAGCGCCCCCGCTGACGAGTCCCC
>NZ_JBKGHJ010000802.1:0-2488 GCF_046520365.1 Corallococcus sp. 4LFB | reverse complement strand
GCGCGCTGGACGGGCGCGGCGTCGCCGCATCCGGCGCCAGGGACTGCGTGTCCTCGTCGTCCGGGTCGCGGCGCGCCTTGCCCCGGGCGGGGAACGTCACCACCCGCGCGGCCGCGTCCCTGGGAGCACCGGGCTCCGTGATGGGCTCCTCGGAAAGTTCCCGTGCCTGCGGTGCGGCGGAGCTTTCAGGCGAAGGCAGGGGCACGGTCTCGGGAGCCGGGCCGGGGACGGGACGTGATTCCGCCCGGCCGGAATCCAGCACCCGCTCCTCGCCGCCCACGTCACCGGAGCCGCGCCGGGACGTCGCCAGCCCGGCCATGCGCGCGAGCCGCCCCAGGGCGGGAATGCGCTCGGCCAGCGAGGTGACGAACTCCCGCCCGCGGGACGCGCCAGCTCCATCCCGGAGGTATTTCCGGGCCAGCTGCCGCAGGTAGCTCACGGTGACGCCCTTCCGCTCATCCATGGACACCTCGCCTCGTTATGACGCGGCATACAGGGGGTCAACGCATCCGTCACGGGATGTGTTGTTCCGCCGACCCCCTTGAAGTTCTGTCACGCCCGATGACACCTCACCCCGGTCCAAGTATCCTGCGGCGGCTTGAGTGACCTGCCCAGACTTCTCCTGTGCAGCTTTGATGTCATCCCCGGCCCGTCTGGCTCCTCACGCCGACTGACCGAGTATCTGAAGGCGTTGCCTGATCGCTTCTCCGTGGTGGTGCTGTCGGCGAAGACGCCCGACCACTCCCATATCGAGAAGTACCAGGGCGCCCGGCTGCTCCGCGTCCCGGTAGGCTCCGGGGACCTGGCGTCGCGCATCCAGTCCTTTGAACGGGCCGTGCGCCGGCAGCTGGAGAGCGAGGACTACGCCCTCGCCCACTTCACGGACCCCTTCGGCGGCTACGCGCTCTGCGAGCTGAAGGCGGACTACGGCTACCGCCTCATCTACGAGGCGCAGACGTTCCCCTCGCAGGAGCTGCGCTACACCCACCCCCAGACGGACGGGGACCGCCGCTTCCTGTCGAAGATCCGCCGCCAGGAGCTGTTCTGCCTGATGAACGCGGACCTCGTCGTCACCGGCTCCCAGACGACGCGCGCGTACATCCAGGGGCTGGGCGCGGCGGAGGACCAGCTGCGCACGATTCGCGCGCCGGTGGACCTGAAGCCGTACGACCCGGAGGTGCTCGGCGCCCCGGACGGCTCTCCCCTCCGGATGATGTACCTGGGCAGCCACGTGGGCTGGCAGGGCCTGCCCACCCTGCTGCGCGCCACCGCGCTCGCGTCCCAGCAGGTGGACGTGCGCCTGACGCTGGTGGGCGCGCACCACCCGGACTGGAAGCCCCACCTGGAGGACCTGGTCAACGACCTGGGCATCAAGGAGAAGGTCGACTTCCAGCCGCCCGTCACCCACGACGACCTGGTGAAGGTGCTGGCGCTGGCGGACGTGGGCGTGCTGCCGCTGGACGACTCGGAGCGCAACCGGCTCCAGGGCGGACCGCTGGCCAAGGTCTCCGAGTACCTGGCCGCCGGCCGGCCGGTCATCGCCGCGGACCTGCCCGTCACCCGCGAGCTGATTCCGAAGGACGCGGCCGTCTTCTTCCCCCCGGGCGACGCGCGCGCCCTCTCCGAGCGCATCCTCGACCTGGCGCGCGACGTGCCCCGCCGCGTGGCGCTGGGGCGGGCCGGGCGCGCGTTCGCGGAGAAGGTGCTGGACGCGGGCCTCATCCGGGGCCAGCTGCTGGACCTCTACGACTCGCTCCTGGAGAAGCGGGGCCACGTCCCGGTGGAGGCCGCCAGCGAGCCGCCCGACGTCACGATGACGGGCACGCCCACGAACCGGCTCGCGAACCTGGGCATGCCGGAGGCGTCCAAGCCCGCGCCGGAGCCCAGGCCGCCCGCGAAGCCCGCCGCGGACGACGAAGCCGCCGCGCCTCCCTCGAAGGAAGGCGAGGAGGACGTGCCGCTGGTGATGGGCATGGCCCTGGACGACGGGATGGACACGCGGCTGGTCAAGACCGAGCCGGACATGCGGCCCGACGAGGTCCCCATGGTCCTGGGCCTGCCGCTCCGGGAGTCCGCCGCGCCCGAGGGGGAGCAAGCCGCGCCCCCGCCGGAGCCCGCGTCCGCGGCCAGGGCGGCAGACGACAGCGCGAGGACCGCCCTCCCCTCCGCCCCCGCGAAGCAGGAGCCGGCCCCCCTGGGCGGCCGCGGCTCGGAGCCGACTCCGCCCACGGAGATGGGGACGAGCCCCTCCGCGAAGCCCCTGGCCAGCGCCATGGCCATGAAGGAGGCCGGCGGGGGACGACGCCGGCCCCCCGACCCGCGGGCCAGCGCCTCTTCCGGGGATGCCTCCTCCGGAGCGACGGCGGTCGTGCGCCGGCCGGTGGCGGAAGACGAAGGCACCTCCCAGCAGGCCCCACGCCCATCGTGCGCCGGCCGGCCTCGGCTGAAGAGGAGGAGCGCGCCCCACCCCGGTGGTCCGCCGCCCCTG
>NZ_JBKGHJ010000801.1:0-2498 GCF_046520365.1 Corallococcus sp. 4LFB | reverse complement strand
AGAGGCGCGCGCCGGGCTCCGCGCTGAACGGATCCGGCAGGAAGCGCTCGGCCGTCAGGTCCGGCCGGCCCAGGTAGCCGCGCGTGAGGCCTTCGCCGGAGAAGCACAGCTCGCCCGGCGTGCCGAAGGGCACCAGGCGCTGCCGCGCGTCGAGCACATACGCGTTCAGGTTCGCCAGCGGCCTGCCGATGACGGGCTCCGTCCTCGGGCTGCCCTGGATGGGCGCGGCCGTCGTGCCGACGGTGCACTCCGTGGGGCCGTACGCGTTGAAGGCGCGCGTGCGGTCCGTCGCGGCCAGCTTCCGCCACGACTCGGAATCCAGCGCGTCGCCGCCCAGCACGATGAGGGGCGGCACCCAGGCGCGCTCCAGCAGCCCGGCCGCCAGCAGCGGCTTGAGCTGCGCGGGCGTGCAGTCCAGCGAGTCGATGCGGTGCTGCTCCAGCCACGCGAGCATCGCCTCCGGCTCCAGGCGCAGCGCGTCCGGGACGACGTACAGGCAGTGGCCGTCGATGAGCTGCACCACGCGCTCCATCACCGCGTCGAAGTACAGCGGCGCGTTGACGGTGACGCGCTGGCCCCGGGGCTGGCCCGCGTAGAGCGCGCGGCCCATGGCCCGGTGCAGGTTGAGCACGGAGCGGTGCTGCACCATCACGCCCTTGGGCGTGCCCGTGGAGCCGGACGTGTACAGCACGTACGCCAGGTGCTCCGGGCCCGTCAGCGCGGGCAGGGGCTCGTGCGAGAGGGCCCCCAGGCCGGCCTGCTCCACGTCCAGCCACAGCTCCTGGGCGCCATACGGGCTCCAGTCGCCGCACGCGGCCTCCGTCGTGACGAGCACGGCCGCGCCGCTGTCGCGCAGCACGAAGTCCTTGCGCGCGGAGGGGGCTCCCGGATCCAACGGCACGAAGGCGCCGCCGGCCTTGAGCACCGCGAGCAGCGCGATGATGGCCTCCACCGAACGCTCCAGGCACAGGGCGACCCGCACCTCCGGGCCCACCCCCATGGAGCGCAGCCGCCACGCGAGCTGGTTGGCCCGCGTGTCCAGCTGCCGGTACGTCAGCGCCGTGTCTCCGAACACCACGGCCGGGGCGTCCGGGGTGCGCGCCACCTGCCGCTCGATGAGGCCGTGCAGGGTGGCGTCGCGCTCGAAGTCCACCAGCTCACCGCTGCCCGTGCGCACCAGCCGCACCAGCTCCTCCGGCGAGACGAGCGACACGTCCGCCAGCGGCAGGTCCGGCGCATCGCACACGGCCTCCAGCAGCCGGCGTAGGTGGGCCACGAACCGCTCGAGGGTGTTCGCGTCGAACAGGTCCGCGGCGTAGCGGAAGGCGCCCTCGTAGCCGTCGCCCGTGCGGTGCAGGTCCAGCGCCAGCTCGAACTGGGACAGCGTCTCGCCCTCGAAGTGGGCCGGGGTCACGGACAGGCCGGGCACCGCCAGCTCCGACACCGGGGCGTTCTGGAGCGCGAACATCGCCTGGAACAGCGGCGTGCGGCCCAGGTCGCGCTCGGGCTGGAGCGCTTCCACCAGGTGCTCGAAGGGGATGTCCTGGTGCTCGTACGCGCCCAGCGTGGTGGCGCGCACCTGGGCCAGCAGCTCACGGAACGTCGTCCGTGCGCCGATGCGGCCGCGCAGCACCAGCATGTTCACGAAGAAGCCGATGAGGCCCTCCGTCTCCGCGTGCCGGCGGTTCGCGATGGGCGAGCCCACCAGCACGTCGTCCTGCCCGGACACGCGGGACAGCACGGCCTGGAACGCCGCCAGGAGCGCCATGAACGGCGTGGCGCCTTCGGCTTGCGCCAGCGCATCCACGCGCTCGCTCAGGGCGCGCGGCAGCGTCACCCGAATCAGTCCGCCTCGCTGCGAAGCGGTGGCGGTCCTCGGCCTGTCGGTGGGCACGTCCAGGACGAAGGACGCACCGGACAGCTGGTGCTTCCACCACTCCACCTGCGCTTGCAGCACGCCGCCCTGGAGCCAGCCGCGCTGCCAGACGGCGAAGTCCGCGTACTGCACCGGCAGCTCCGGCAGGGCGGGGGGCCGCCCCGCGCGCCGGGCCTCGTAGAGCGCGGTGACCTCCCGCACGAGGATGCCCAGCGACCAGCCGTCGGACACGATGTGGTGCAGGTGCAGCACGAGCAGGTGCTCGCGCGCGTCCAGCTTCAGCAGCAGGGCGCGAATGACCGGCCCGCGCGTCAGGTCGAACGGGCGCAGCGTCTCCGCGTAGCCCAGGCGCTGGGCTTCGGCCTGCTTCGCGGCGCGGCTGCCCAGGCCCGTCAGGTCCACGAGCTCCAGGGGGACGTGGGCCTCGGCGTGGAGGTCCTGCACCGGCTTGCCTGCTTCCATGCGGAACGTCGTGCGCAGGGACTCATGCCGCGCCATCAGCGCGTCCAGGCTGGCGCGCAGCGCGTCCACGTCCAGGTCGCCGTTGAGGCTCAGCGCCAGCGGCATGTTGTAGAGCGGGCTGCCCGGCTCCAGCTGGTCGATGAACCACAGCCGCTGCTGC
>NZ_JBKGHJ010000800.1:0-2517 GCF_046520365.1 Corallococcus sp. 4LFB | reverse complement strand
CGGCGGCGTGGCGGTGCCGGACGCGACCGGGGCCAGGTGCGCTTCAGGCAGGGGCCCCAGGGCGCGGCCGGCGGCTTCACCGCCCTGTGACACGTCCTCGTCCGCGCCCTGGTACTCCGGGGGCAGGTAGAGGGTGAAGGTGCTGCCCTTGCCCGGCTCGCTCTCCAGCCGGATTTCGCCGCCCAGCAGCTTGGCGATTTCGCGGCTGATGGACAGGCCCAGGCCGGTGCCGCCGTACTTGCGCGCGGTGGAGCCGTCCGCCTGCTGGAACGCCTCGAAGATGATGCGCTGCTTGTCCTTGGCGATGCCGATGCCGGTGTCCTTCACGGCGAAGGCCAGCACGTGGCGCGAGCGGCGCAGCGCCTCGTGGTCGAAGCGCATTCCCTTGTCCGCCATGCGCACGGTGAGCTTCCACGCGCTCCCGTCGTCGGTGAACTTGAAGGCGTTGGAGAGGCAGGTTCTTGAGCACCCTGCTGCAGCCGGCTGCGGGTTCCGTGCGCACGTGGCGCGGCGTGCCGGCCAGCACCTCCACCTGGAAGGTGAGGCCCTTCTGGTCCGCCACCGGGCGGAAGCTGCGCTCGATGAACTGGTTGAGCTCCGTGAGGACGATGTCCCGGGGCTCCACCTGCATCTTGCCCGCCTCCACCTTGGACAGGTCGAGGATTTCATTGATGAGGCTGAGCAGGTCGCCGCCGGACGCGTAGATGGTGTTGGCGTACTCGACCTGCTTGTTGGACAGGTTCCCGTCCTTGTTGTCGGACAGCAGCTTGGCCAGGATGAGCAGCGAGTTGAGCGGCGTGCGCAGCTCGTGGCTCATGTTGGCCAGGAACTCGCTCTTGTACTTGGAGATGATGGTGAGCTGCTCCGCCTTCTCCTCCAGGCTGACGCGCGCCAGCTCCACCTCGCGGTTCTTCTCCTCCACGCGGGTGTTCTGGTCCGCCAGCTCCTTCGCCTTGTCCTCCAGCTCGATGTTGGTGCGCTTGAGCTCGTCCTGCTGCTGGGTCAGCTCGCGCGACTGGCTCTGGAGCTCCTGGGTCAGGCGCTGCGACTCGGAGAGCAGCGTCTCCGTGCGCATGTTCGCCATGATCATGTTGAGCACCACGCCGATGCTCTCCGTCAGCTGGTCCAGGAAGATTTGATGGATGGCGCTGAACGGGTGGAACGAGGCCAGCTCGATGACCGCCTTCACCTCGCCCTCGAAGAGGACGGGCAGGACGATGATGTTGAGCGGGGCGGACTCGCCCAGGCCGGAGGAGATGGTGATGTAGTCCGCTGGCACGCGCGTGAGGAGGATGGTCTTCTTCTCCAGCGCGCACTGCCCGACCAGGCCCTCACCCAGCCGGAAGCGGTTCGCCAGGTGCTTGCGCTCCCGGTACGCGTAGGTGCTGGTGAGCTTGAGGGACGGGACGCCGCCCTCGGGGTCGGAGAGGAAGAAGGCGCCGTGGTGCGCGGACACCAGCGGGGTCAGCTCGCTCATGATGAGGCGGCTGACGGCGTCCAGGGACTTCTGGCCCTGCATCATGCCGCTGAACTTCGCCAGGTTCGTCTTGAGCCAGTCCTGCTCCTGGTTCTTCTGCGTCGTTTCACGCAGGTTGACGATCATCTGGTTGATGTTGTCCTTCAGCGCCGCGACCTCGCCCTCCGCGACGACCGTGATGCTGCGGGTCAGGTCGCCCTTGGTCACGGCGGTGGCCACGTCGGAGATGGCGCGCAGCTGGCTGGTGAGCGTACCGGCCAGCTGGTTCACGTTGTCCGTCAGCTGCCGCCACGTGCCGCGCGCACCGGGCACGCGGGCCTGGCCGCCCAGCTTTCCTTCGATACCCACCTCGCGGGCCACCGTGGAGACCTGCTCCGCGAAGATGCCCAGCGTGTCGGTCATGTTGTTGATGGTGTCCGCGAGCGCCGCGACCTCGCCCTTCGCGTCCACGATGAGCTTCTGGGTCAGGTCGCCGTTGGCCACCGCCGTCACCACGCGCACGATGCCGCGCACCTGGGTGGTGAGGTTGGAGGCCATGAAGTTCACGTTGTCCGTGAGGTCCTTCCACGTGCCGGCCACGCCGGGCACGCGGGCCTGGCCGCCCAGCTTGCCTTCCACTCCCACCTCGCGGGCCACCGTGGAGACCTGCTCCGCGAAGATGCCCAGCGTGTCGGTCATGTTGTTGATGGTCTCCGCCAGGGCGGCCACTTCGCCCTTCGCGTCCACCACCAGTTTCTGCTTGAGGTCGCCGTTGGCGACCGCGGTCACCACCTTCACGATGCCGCGCACCTGCGTCGTGAGGTTGCGGGCCATGAAGTTCACGTTGTCCGTGAGGTCCTTCCACGTCCCGGACACGCCCTTCACTTCCGCCTGACCGCCCAGCTTGCCGTGCGTGCCCACCTCACGGGCCACGCGGGTCACTTCCGAGGCGAAGCTGTTGAGCTGGTCCACCATCGTGTTGATGGTGTTCTTCAGCTCCAGGATTTCGCCCTTCGCGTCGACGGTGATCTTCTTGGACAGGTCGCCGTTCGCGACCGCCG